>JAPLDU010000059.1 GCA_026391255.1 Bacteroidia bacterium
AGGCATCACGGTTACCAAAGCTGGTACCGGTTTTCCAGGCAATAACGGATGAGGATGAGAACTGTTGCCAGAAAAGCTCTTCGTCCGGACGGGAGACTTCTACCATGGCCTGAAAAACCAGCCAGATAGAGGCTGCATCGTACCAGGATGATTTTTCAGAATATTCCGTAATAGCTTTTGGGGTTTTACTGATATAGACCGGGGGATGATAATCATTCTTGTTGTAGCCTTTGAACACATTGAAATGATTCAATGTACGGGCCATGGAAGAATAAATGCCGGCCAGGTCCCACAGCCTGGCCTCGGCTCCGCCCAGAATCAGCGAAAGCCCGTAATGTTCGGCATTGTTGGTGAGTGTGGTGATACCTATTTTTTTCAGAAGGGTGTAAAACTGATTGTAGCCATATGATTGCAACATTTTTACGGCAGGAATATTCAATGAGCGTGATAGTGCATTTTTTGCCGGAACCGCACCGTCATAACTCAGGCTGTAATTTTCGGGGATAAAACTGCCGATCTGCATGGGCACATCGGGTACCAGTGAAGTGGGGAGCAATAGCCCGTCGTTAAGCATTGCCCCGTAAAGAAATGGTTTCAGGATACTGCCGGTACTGCGAGGTGAAATAATCATATCCACATCATTACCATAATCTTTTAAATCATGTGACTTAACATTTCCGGCATAAGCAAGAACATTGCCTGTACTGACATCCAGCACAATGGCAGCCGCATTATGCACTTCATTGGCTTCCAACCTGGGGTAATGAGCTTCCAGGATCGCGTTGATCTTCTCCTGCAGATGGATATCCAGCGTGGTAATGACATTCCTGCCCTGGTAGCCGTCAGCGACTGCTCTTTCTGTCAGGTGCGGAGCTGACTGTGGCAATGGCATTGGCTTACCGGGCAGTGATTCGCATTTGGCTAACTGGCATGAGGTTTTGTCAATATACCCGTTTTCCATCAGTTTGTCAAGCAGTTTATTTCTTTTGTCAAGCAAAATGCGCTGGTTCTTTCCGGGGTAAATGAGTGACGGACTATTTGGCAACACAGCCAATGTGGCTGCTTCAGCCCATGAGAGATGGTCAGGGCTAATCCCGTAATACCTCCAGGAGGCTGCATCAATTCCCACCACATTCCCGCCAAATGGAGCATGTGAGGCATAGAGTCCCATGATCTCTTCCTTGCTGTTGGAAAATTCCAGCTTGAATGCAAGGAACAGCTCAATCAGTTTTTCAATGATCGTCCTGTCATGGTTTTTCCTTGCCAACCTTATTACCTGCATGCTGATGGTACTGCCACCGCTGACTATACGGCCATGTTTGATGTTGAGGTACACCGCCCTGGCCATTGAAACAGGGTTGAACCCCGGGTGATACCTGAACCAGCGGTCTTCGTAAAGAGTTACAGCTATCCGGAATTTATCAGGTACATTTTCATTATCTTCGAAACGCCATTGTCCATCCATGGAAATTTTGGCGCCCAGCATTACCCCGTTCCGGTCAAACAGAACGGTGGAACAGGGATCTTTGAACAACGGCCGGGGCAGGGAGAACAAAAAAACTAAGAGAAATACGATAAGAGGTAATAGATACCAATAATTACGCAGAAGTTTGAAACTAAGTATACTTTTTCCCTTTACCATTCCTGACGGGTTAATTTTCCCCTATATCACACAATTTCATAATTTGCAGCGTTTTACTGGTTAAAATATTCTTCGAATCTGTGTTGTTAATTAAATTTCGTTTGTTATTATCGTTAATATTAAATCATGTAATGCAGGCAAATCAGCTTTGATAATTTGCCAGACTGCGCTTAATTTAATATTGAAATATTCATGGGCAATCAAATTTCTGAATAAACGAACTTTATACCAGGGATATTCATATTTTTCCAGTTTATTGTTCTCCACATTAATTATAGTTTCACCAATGACTGTAAATTGAAATAAAACCGCATCATGTACTAAATCGTTCTCACAAAAACTGATCATTGTTTCATCAGCTACATATTTTTGTATACGGTCAATAGCTTGCTCTATATGTTGCAGCCTTATTAAACTATCAGATGGGTTGTCTTTCATAGATAAGGATTAAATCCGGGTTAACATGCTCAATTATAGAGGGTTTAAAAGAATCGATAAATCCAATATCTACCTTTCTTTTAACAATATTTTCCAACTCAAACTGAATTTCTGCCAGGTCAAAATAGCTGAAATCCTCATCTGTTTTGATGGCAATATCAATATCACTTTTATAATCATCATCACCTCTTGCAAACGAGCCAAATAACCATGCCTTTCTTATATGGCTGTCTTTTTCAAAATAATCTTTGATAGTTTTCTCAATTGTTTTCCTGTCGGTTTTTTTATAGGCATTATATGCAACTTTCTCCTCCGCTAACTGCAATGCTTTCAAAGCTAATTTTTCATCTTCCAGTTCGTAAACAAGTTTGTCCGAGAGCCAGGCGACCAACAAATCATCCTCTTTTACTTTAAAATACTCTTCAAGTTTTACAACCTGATTCCGTGTTGCCTTGCGTTGTCCCCGCTCTATTTTACTTAATATTGCCTGGTCAATATCAAGATATGCAGCAACTTTACGCAATGGCATTTCTTTATCTTCCCGTAATTTTCTTATAGTGCTTCCCAAACTTTCCATTTTGATAAAATATATTTTGACATAAATTGTCAAAAGTATAAAATTATTGGATAAGGCATATGTGATAAGTTATAAGGCATAAGTAAGAAGGCATAAGTTATTTATTACTTTTTTGAATTTTGCTGATTAAGCTGTTCAGAGTTTTGTTTTTCACGCAATGTCGCAATGTCGCAAAGATTTTTATTCAAAGATGATTTACAATTCTTTTGATTCCGTCTTTTATCAATATTACATTAAAATTCACCATCAAACCAAGTTTTATATCTGTTAGCCGTAAATATGTAAGCAATATTTTATAATGGACAGGTGTAACCAATTCTATAGATTTTAATTCAACAATTAATTTATTTTCAATAATTATATCGGCCCGAAATCCCAAATCCATTTTTATGCCTTCATAAACTACAACAATTCCTGGCTGTCTCTTATAGTTTAATTCCAATTTATTTAGCTCATAACAAAGTACTTCTTCATACACCGATTCTAATAATCCTGGTCCCAATTTTTTATGTATTTTTAAACATAAGCCGACCACTATTTTTGCCAATTCATTTTCGGTCATAAACAGACTTTTTTTTCATTGCGTCATTGCGTGATAATTAATACGTTTTGCCTTATCACTTATGCCTTATTACTTACTTATTTTCCTGCCGTTGTAACTTCTACCCAATGTCCGGGAATTGTGCTATTGATGGTATGATCGTACATCGCTTCGCAATAAGTTGCCGGTTGATAGAACCTGCCCGTATATGCCGTGCTGAGCATGATACGGAAGATCTTTGACTGCCTGGGAGCGAGGTCAAAGTATGTGCTTACCCGATCGTCGCGCACATCCTGGTAAGTGAAATCAGACATCTTTGTTTTGGCGGCAGCCTCTTCGCTCATCCTGGCATTAATGATTTCCCATCCTGACGGGAAAATCTGGGTAAGGGCAAGTTGCCTGTATTCTCCTCTGACACCCGGGTTCGACACGGATACTTCAACCATAAAATTGGTTCCCTGGGGCAATTTTCCCGGGTTAACCTCTTTGCCGTCCATCGATTTGTATGAAATTTTCATATTCAGGTTATTTTCCTGCTTTGTTTCCTCGCCGGCTAATGGTATTCCAGATAAAATTATCCTGGCGTACAATATATTATCACCGCTGTTATTCAGGTGAACCGAACCTTTGGATTGTTGATTTTTCATATTGATTGCTGAGCTGAAGATGGGTCTGTCATATCTCATTTTTACAGGTTGGTCATTATCTATTTTGTACGTAAAATCGAGCTTTCTGCCTGTCTTGCCGGTTTCAAATTTTGATACGGCCAGTAAGGCATAGGCAGTAGTCTGTGTACTGTACCACTCACCTGAATTACCGAGTGATGTGGCAATATCCTGTACCAAAGGAGCAGCCTTGGCTTTCATGTCAAGCAGGCATAATGTTTCCACGATCATGGCCTTATCACGTAAATCTGAACCGAAAGTATTGTATAACTCATGGTATGGCTTGATATCAGTACTGGCAAAAGCGATGAGTTTCTTTGCCGCTTCCGGTTTTCCTGAAACCTGGTAAGCAGCGGCAAGCCTCCATCGTGCTGCATTCGACAAGTTCTTAAATTCCATCAGCTTATTCATTGCCCCCATCTCGGGCGCCTTTGCCAATGCAAGGGTATATAACCTGTATGCCTGCATCAAATCATCATTGTAAAAGGTGGCATTATAATTCCAGGAAATAGCTTTCTGTTTCTGGTAATTCTTCCATTTATTCATGAAACCTGCCGGAAGGGCATAGCCTTTCTTTTCAGCCTCGAGCAGGAAATTGCCGGCATAATTTGTTCCCCAGTCATCGGAATATTGATCGCCCGGCCAGTAACTAAGTCCGCCGTTCGAAGTCTGAAAACCGGCGATGCGTTTGATCCCGGCTTTAATATTTTGTTCTATGTCATCCTTTTCGTTTTTTTTCAGATCAAGCAAATCAGAAAGATAAAGCTGCGGAAACACCGACGAAGTTGTTTGTTCAATACAACCATGAGGATACCCGATAAGATAACTGAGTCTCTGCTCCAGGTTCATCGAGGGTGTACCTGATATTTCCAGCCGGCCTTTATTGGTGCCTGTCATTCCCACCGATAAATATGGTGAATCCCATGATTTACCGGGTTCGACGATTGCTTCAACCACTTTGGTCATCCTTGGATTGGGGTTACGAACATCTATCTCGATATTATAACTTGCTTTTTCGTTGCCACTGACGGCAATGATCTTTATTTTCCCGACACCCACTGCGTCCCTGACTTTCAGGTCGAAGTTGACTATATCATCGCCCGTGTTTTTAAAGCTGAGTTTACGGCTGTTTCCTGATGTCAGGGTGAACAGATCGTTTGTGGTCACTTCGACAGAAACATCTTTCACTGATTTTTCCATGGCGAAAATGTTCACAGGCAGTTTCACCGTTTCACCGGGGCCAACCACACGGGGCATAGTTCCGAGAACCATGAGCGGTGTTCTCACGGCTACTGTCTTTTCAGCCGAACCGAAAGCTCCTTTATCACCGGCTACCACCATTACTCTGACAGAACCGATATATTGCGGCATGGTAAAGGTATGGGTTTTTGACTGCCCTTTTTTCAGTTCAAAAGGACCCAGGTATTTGACCATGGGCTTAAACCGGTTGGCTTTGAGGTTTCCCTTGGCATTACCTTCTTCATCACCGCCAACACTCAGTATTCGCTGCAATTCACCGCTGAAAGCTCCCATCACCAGGTCGAACAGGTCCCAGGTTCTGACGCCAAGCGCTTCACGGGCATAAAAGATTGCCCATGGATCGGGAGTTTTGAACCGGGTCAGATCAAGCAACCCTTCATCCACAACAGCCAGAGTGTACGTCATTGGCTTACCGTGTTCTTCTTTTACCGTGATACTCGCTTTTTTCTCCGGGGCAAGAACATCTTTCATGATGATCTGTGGTTTGAGATGAGTATCAGGATCCTCGACAAAAATTGGGATAACCCCGTAAAGCCTGATGGGCAGGTCGTTTTTTACCTGGGCGTGTGGCTGAACCAGCGTGGCATAAGCATAGCAATTGGGAGCCATTTCGGGGGTGACATCAAATTCATATCCGGTTGTCTTGTCTTTGGCAGGCACCCAGGCAGATTGCAGTACTTTGCTGCCATTTTCAATGGTGATCAGCACCCTGCCCCCGGCCTGCGAAGGAATAGTCAGTTTTACCCTGTTGCCAGTTTTGTATTTTTCTTTGTCAGCCGTAAATGTGAGCATGGTAGCTGCCTGTTTTTCATCTCCACGGTTACGGTTATATCCATACCAGTCGACATAGATCACACTTCCGGCAGTATGTCCGGAACGTTTATCGGTGACTCTGACGTAGTACCTGCCCCAGTCGTCATGCTTTGCCAGGAAAGGGAAAGAAGCCTTTCCGTTTACAGTGGTTAACGTGAGTGAATCGGTAAGTTTGTTGTATGCTGTTGAAACAAAATCTGCAGATCGTTCACCTGAATTATCCCACCACCAGTTCCAGTTCAGCTTGTAAACCTGCACGCTCAGCTTGTTCGGGGAAATCACCTTACCGTCGGGATCAAGATTTATCAGATCAATGTTGTACCTGGTATCGGTATACAGCATCCTGTCGTTATTTTTATTCTGCGGGACAGTAAGGCCGGCGTATGAGGTGAAGGGATGATATGGCAGAGAAAACCTGTCAATGCTGAAATCCCCACCTTCTTCATAAACTGTAGTTTCAAAATTGGCATTCAGTACACCGGGAGCCGCGGTTGTCAGGTTAATTTCGGGACTGAATTCCGCTTTCCCGGTTTCATCCAGTTTACCGCTGAAAATATCAAAGGTCTGTGTAGTAAATCCGGAGAACTGGTTATCAAAAATATATTGTGGATAATTTTTGAATGATGTGGTCGACTTGGTGAGGGTAAGCGCTACGGAAGCCTTTAATTTACGGGCAGTTGCACCGGTCAGCCAATTAGCAGTCAGAATGGCTTTGGGCATCTTTGACCTGACCAGTTTATCGACCCCAAAGTTTAAATTAATTTTCAGGCGATTAGGCTTCACAGTTTCAATCCTGATGTTTTTGCTGAATTCGGCGCCGCCTACTTTCACAATTGCCCTCCAGTTGCCGGTCGGAGCATTCCGGTCGGTGGCAGTGCTGAAATTGTAAAATCCATTTACCGAACTGGTTTTTACGATATTGGTTACCTGTTGCCCGCTGGGATTAAACATAGTGAAAATCACCGGATGATGTTCAGGCAGTGTATTCTGTTTATCTTCGAGGATGAAAGAAATATAAAGTGAGTCGCCGGGACGCCAGACTCCCCGTTCACCATACATCATTCCCTTGATGCCTTTCTGCACGGTCTCGCCGCCAACATCAAACATACTGAGTGAAAGTGACGATCCTTCCACCAGCTTGAGGTAGCCGGTCTGATCGCCCTTTTTTGCAATCAGTACATAAGGTTTGCCGGTTAATGACACAGTAACAGTACCTTCATTATCAGTTCGTCCCGAGCCGACACATAGTTGCTGGTAATTATAGAATTTGATTTCCACACCAGGCAATGGTTGTGTTGAAACAATATCGGAAACAAATGCATGATATCTGTTGTCGCAATCGGCTTTGGCTATGATTCCGAGATCAGAGGATATCACGTTATGGTATACTTCTTTACCGGAATAATAAGATTTGTTGCATGGATTTTCTCTCTGTGACCAGTCATAACTGTAATTGCCTTCTTCGTCATAATATTCTTCGTTTTCATTTCCGAAGTCGAAATATTCATATTCACCGTTATCACCTTCCTGCACGTTACTGATGCCCGTCAGCACCGCTTCATTTGCTTCTGATGATTTGCCGTTACAGGGATAGGTGGAATAAGCCATCTTAAAACTCAGTTTTACCGAATAGATAGCGCCCGGCTCAGTTTTTATGAGGTCAGAAAGATCAATCGAATATTTGTTCCATTTACCATAATTGGCCACATTTGTAAGAGGAACCACTTTCTTGAGCACCATGCGGCCAACCCTTGCCAGTTCTCCCTGTCCGTTCATTTCGTTAGTCTGAAGAAACTGCATGACATTTCTTTCATAGATCCGGATAACACGTACATCCACAGCTTTCAGATTCACTGCTTCAAAAGGGAGCAGCATATTGTTGGAAGACGGCATGATGACTCCCGTGCCGGTAAAACGAACTGCCGGTTTGGCACCTTCAAAGACAATATCATTCTGAATTGCCTGGCCCAATTCTTTTCCTTTGATATTCCTTATATTGGGTTCCAGTTTCAGCACCATCATGTTGCCATGTTCTTCCGGTAGATAAATGCGAAGTTCATTGTCTTCCATGGCGTACCTCAAACCCATCCCGCTAAGATTGAACAGCCCGTCGAGGTTTTGATTATCGGCCAGCGGATCGGTAAACCTGACATTCACGTATTGTTCCTGGCCCTGAACCACCTGGGCATTGACAAATAAAAACTGATCGAGTGAAGGCACAGTGATAGTCGAATCCCCGTGATTTTCTGCATTTATCAGCTTTCCGTCCCATTCAAGTTTCAGTTTGCCGGGTTCTTTACCACGAACAACAGAATCGACCTGAAAATGATGTATCTTACCGCCGGTATCATGAGTCCAGCTCACAGGTAGCTGGTGGCTTTCCTGGCTTGCTTTCAGCATCTTTTCAATGCCGGCATTGTCCGAGATATCCGCAGTGAGTATCTGACCATACAATTTTTCCTTTCTCAGGTCTGAATTCTTGTTGGGTTTCAGGTTTTCAATGACAAGCTCAAAATCCTGTTTCAGTGCGACAAACTGAAATTCAAAGGTTTTAAGAGAATCGGGTATTTTTATCAGTTGTGAAAGGAAGAATTTTGCATTGTAAAATTCACCCGGTGTAAGAGTAGTTTGCGGTCTGAATTCAATGGTTCGTTTGTCAATCCACCATGCTGAGCCTTTGATATCCGGACTGAAACTGAACAAGCCTGACGGAGCCGGACTGTTTATGGCGATCGTGTCACAATAATCATTGGCAAGCCTTATTTTTATTGTGGAATGAGTAGATATCACTCCCGAAGTAAACGCACTGATATATTCCCTGAATGCCGGATTTACAGGCCTGAACTTATGTTCGTTTCCCGTTGAAAGAATAATTGCTATTGCAGTGATCAGTATAATCGTTGCAAGTGTAATGATCAGAATCTTAGGTTTTTTCATTTTATTAAATTTTGAAGATCAGATTCTAAATTAATTTGAAAATGTGAAAATGTGAAAATTTGAAAATTAAATCCGTTTCACGTAAATAAATAAGATTAGCGACAACATGTTGGCAAGTTTGTTTTCTTAAGCACCTAAAGATAGTGGGAAATTTGTTTGATGGAAGAATAAGGATTAAAATTATTATTTAGGGTCTGCTGATTTAGGCGCAATATGCAAATAATCAATAAATATAATACATATTTGCATAAGTTAAATGCATACAATTATGGCAAAAGCTCAAAAATTCCGTGCATCAAAGCAAAAATATATTGGTCAAAACCAAATG
>JAPLDU010000157.1:0-2254 GCA_026391255.1 Bacteroidia bacterium
TATATTTTGTACCTCTATGAAGTTATTTTGCATATTTTCAGTTTTTAAATAACGAACTGTCATATATTATATGAATAGAAAAAGACTTTATATCATTGGAATTGCAGTAATTGTAGTGATTGTCGTTTTGTTTTTTATTTTCAGGAAAAAAGGCAGGCAAAAACAAATCGAATATACCGTCAAAAAAGGACAGTTTGAGGTGCTGGTCAATACTACCGGTGAGCTGAAAGCGGAAAAATCCGAGGTCATTAAAGCACCTTTGGAATTAGAACAAATTGGTATTTATAATGTTAAAATATCCGACATGATCGTTGAAGGGACTGTCGTTGATTCTGGAGATTTCGTTGCCGCACTCGACAGGACAGAAGCAACCGATAAACTCAAGACCCGCGAAAGTGATCTTCAAAAAATAGAATCACAGTATTTAACTAAAAAAATTGATACTTCTCTTGATTTAAGAAGTGCACGTGATGAACTGATCAATTTAAAATATGCCATGGAGGAGAAGAAGATCGCATTGGATCAATCGAAATTTGAACCTCCGGCAATAATCAGGCAGGCTGATATTGAATTGGATAAAGCAAAGAGAGCCTATGAACAGGCTGTTAAAAATTACCAGCTAAAGTTCAGCAAGGCACAGGCAGAGATGTCTGAAATTTCTGCCAGCCTTTACCAGGAAAGGCTGAAGAGAGACAAACTGGTTGAAATACTTGAAAAATTTGTGATAAGGGCGCCCAAGGGTGGAATGGTCATATATATGAAAGACTGGAATGGTAACAAACGCCAGATTGGTTCTACCATTTCTGCCTGGAATCCTACGGTGGCAACCTTGCCTGACCTTTCTTCCATGATATCCAAGACCTATATAAATGAAATTGATATCAGTAAAGTGAAGTTGAAACAGTCTGTGAAAATCGGGGTCGATGCATTTCCTGATAAAAAATTTACAGGCCAGGTGATAAACATAGCAAATATAGGTGAACAATTACCCAACACCGATGCCAAGGTTTTCGAGGTAACCATCAAAATCAATGAAGCGGACAGCATTCTCAGGCCGGCCATGACAACAAATAATGCAATCATAACCGGTGTTTATGAAAATGTACTATCTGTTCCTCTGGAGGCTATTCATAACAATGATTCTATTTCATTTGTATATCTTGTTACAGGAGGAAGAAAAGTCAGGCAAATTATTATTCCTGGAGAATCAAATGAAAACAGCATTATTATAAAAAAAGGTTTGAAAGAAACTCGGGACTTGAAGTCCTTGCTGAAATAAAAAAGGAAAAAGCGAAGAAGAAAAAAGAGGATTTGAACAATTCGGCAAAACGTAAAAATGCCGAAAAGAAAACAAATATGATCATTCCCATTAAAAAGTAATGATTTCCTATGTTGAAATACCTTCATGATATTATTACTGCTCTTGAAGCGATTTTGCATAATCGCATGAAATCATTCCTGACCACCCTGGGAATTATTTTTGGGGTCGCAGCAGTAATCAGCATGTTGGCTATTGGACGCGGCGCCCAAAAAGAGATACTCGAACAAATTAAGCTGGTTGGCGTTAATAATATCCTGATTGAACCCTTGTCATCTGACAAAGCCAAAGAACAGAAAGACAAAGAAGCCGGGAAAAAAGAAATCAAGAAATTTTCAAGGGGACTGACACTGTTGGATGCCAAAGCCATTTATGATATTATTCCAACCATCAACAGTCTCAGCCCTGAAATCAACAAAGATATTTATGTATTACAAAACGGCAAAAGAACCCATGCCAACCTGATCGGGATAGATTCTTCCTATTTCTCCATTTTCAATATCAAGCTGGAAGAAGGCAAATATTTCAATTCTTATCATTATGATCACACAGAACCTGTTTGTATCATTGGAATAGAGATCAGTGCAAAAAAACAAGGTAAACCCGGTCGGCCAGTACCTGAAATGCGGCAACAACTGGCTGAAAGTTATCGGAGTACTTGGAAAAAGAGCCGGAATCAGTTTGCCGGGTGAAAAGGCTGAACCTACAAACTTTAATGAAAATATCTTTATTCCTGTTAAAACAATGCTTCTTCGTTATCAGAATAAGGCATTGATTACTGAATCTACCATAAGAGGTACATATGGCTCCGATGATGATGGTGAGTATTATTCAGAAAATACCAGGGAGGCTGGTAAAAACCAGCTTGACAGGATCATTGTCCAGGTTCGTTCGTCCGAAGATATTGTTCCTGCAACCGAGTTGTTGGAGAGGTTA
>JAPLDU010000157.1:2276-2955 GCA_026391255.1 Bacteroidia bacterium
ACGAACCAAAGATATATTCAACATCGTCGTGGGAGCCATTGCTGCAATTTCACTTCTTGTCGGAGGAATAGGTATCATGAATATTATGCTTGCTTCTGTCCTGGAACGTGTCAGGGAAATAGGCATCAGGCAGGCAATCGGGGCTACTAAAAAAGATATTGTCGTACAATTTCTGTCCGAAGCAGTGATGATCAGTGTCAGCGGAGGAATTATCGGTGTCGTTTCGGGTGTCATTCTTTCCAAATTGATCACTCAATTATCAGGCGTACTGACAATCATTACATGGTATTCTGTGGTACTGGCGTTTGTCATTTCAGTCGCAGTAGGAATTGTTTTTGGTTATATGCCTGCAAAAAATGCTGCAAAGAAAGACCCGGTGGAATCGTTGAGGTACGAATAACAGAATTAAAAATTAAGAATTAAGAATGAACAACAATTTACAATTCACAATTTACTTATGCCAACGTTTACTAAATATATTACAATTCTTTTAATCATCTTATTCAGGTTTTCAGATTTGTCATATTCCCAGGTTTTTACAAGAAAAATGACATTGTCTGAAGTCATTGAGACTGCTAAGAAAAATTCACCTGAAGCTTTTATTGCCAGGCATACATTTAAAGCAAGCTATTGGCAATACAGGACGTTTAAGGCAGATTTAATGCCTTCATTAAGCCTG
>JAPLDU010000157.1:2977-4414 GCA_026391255.1 Bacteroidia bacterium
GCCCGAATATGACAGGATCATTTCAAAAATTACTTTACCTAATGGGGAAGATGCTTTTGTGGCCAGGAGATTAGCAAATTCATCCGCAGGACTGAATATTAATCAAAATCTGGGGTTTTCGGGAGGAAAGATATTTGTTTCATCTAACCTTCAAAGAATTGATCTTTTCGGTGACAGTAATACTTTTTCTTATTTGTCATCGCCAGTGAATGTTGGTTTCATACAACCTGTTTTCGCTTTTAATCCATACAAATGGGAAAAGAAAATCGAACCACTGAAATATTTACAGGCTAAAAATGCATATATAGAATCTATTGAAAATTTATCCGTAACAGCAGTTACTTATTTCTTTGATCTTGCACTGGCACAGCAGAACCTGTTGATAGCAGAAGTCAATTACCACAACAATGACACCCTATACAAAATTTCGCAGGGGAGGTATGATCTTGGGAAAATTGCACAAAATGATTTGCTACAGATGGAACTTGAGTGGCTCAATTCAGATGCAGAACTGAATAATGCTCGGTTAGATATTGAAATGAAGAAATTAAAGATGAAATCATTTCTCGGATTAAATGACAATGAAGATATAGAAATTATTATACCTGTGGAAGTTCCTTCGTTGAAGGTTGATGTGAGTGAAGCATTGGAACTTTCAAAAAAAAATAGTTCAAATATTATCGATTATAAGACTCAACTGATCGAAGCCCAAAGGGATGTTGCAAGATCAAGGAGTGAAGATCCCAACCTTTCGGCCAGTTTTGGACTTACTCAGAGCGCCCTTACTCTTGCTGAAGTTTATAAAAACCCCCAGGATCAACAAATGCTTTCCCTCGGGTTACAGGTTCCTATCATTGACTGGGGATTGGGCAAAGGCAAATATCGCATGGCAAAGTCCAATGCAGAAGTCATAAAAATCAATGTGGACAAGTCAATATTTGAATTCGAACAAGGGGTTTATCTCCAGGTTGCCCAATTTAACATGCAGGAAAAACAACTTAAGATTGCTGCAAAAGCAGATACAGTTGCACAGATGAGATTCGAGGTTTCAAAACAAAGATTTTATATTGGCAAGATCGATATTACCGACCTCAACCTTGCCCTCAACCTTGCACTCAATGCCAAAGACCTTGCTAAGAGAAATTATATTGATCAACTAAAAAATTACTGGCTTTACTATTATACAATCCGCAAACTGACACTTTGTGATTTTGAGAAAAAGCAGATGCTTACGGCAGACTTCAGAGAGTTGGTCAAATAGAATGGTGAATTGTGAATGGTGAATTGTGAATGGGAACTACAATTACAAGAAATATTTATACTTTAGGGATCAGGAATGCTTTTTGTTTTAATATCGTAAAGTTAGTGTATATCTGCATTTGACATTTACCATTCACCATTTACCATTCAATTTTTACTTATCAGTCATCAATCCTG
>JAPLDU010000138.1 GCA_026391255.1 Bacteroidia bacterium
CTTGTTTTCATCCGGTATTAAATCTTCTAATCTCTGTCGTTTTTCTCTTTTACGTTTTTCCATTTGTCAAAGTTATTATTGTAAAATTACTTTGACACACATTTCTGAACAGCCTCTCAGTACATTATCACATTATCACATTATCACATTGACACATTATCACATTGACACATTATCACATTGACACATTGACACATTATCACATTGACACATTGATACATTATCACATTGACACATTGTCACATTAAAGTGATTCCAAATGCAATGAATACCAGGACGGCACCGACAATGAACTGTTTCACCGGAACATAATCAGTAATGTGCAATTTGCGTCCAAATTGAAGGTAGCTGACCAGGATGATTTTCTCAAAATAATAGGCAATGACGAAAGCCCATGCCACACCGTAGATTCCCATCCCGTTTACCAGCAGAAAAGCAAGGCTTGTGGTGATGATCAGCTCGGCCAGCGAGGCAAAAAGAATGATGTTTGTTTTCTTCAGTCCGGTAACAATGGTTTGGGGGAATACCAGCCTGCTTACCACCAGAAGCAGGAAAATGTTAAATATACCTGCACTTTCGGCAAAATGGCGGTTAAAAACCAATGGGAAAACCTGTTTACTTAACAACAATGTGGTAATGGCCAAAGGAAACAGAAAGTAAATGAGCTTTTTTGATTTATTTTTGATTTTATCTAATATCTCATGGACCTGAAGAATTCCAAACTCAGGAAGCATTGCATTGCTGAAGGCATTGGTGATTAGCATGATAAGAGGGAATTCCCTTGCCCCGTAACGGAAAATGGCTAAAGTGGCAGGGTTGAATCTTGCTGCAACAATGAACCCTGCTATGTATTGCTGCGAACCGCTTAAAAGGGCTGATAAAATGAGAGGATATCCGATATGAAGATGTTCTTTGATAAAGCTGAATGAAAATACCGGAGATGAATACTTCAGTACCAGGATAATGAGCCATGCAAACCGCACCAGTGTTATGACCAGCAGACCATATAAACATTCTACAATTCCGAAACCGGTAAATACAGGAAGACAGACCAGTACAACCTGCAACAGGTAGGAAAGGAACCCGTATACCAGCATTTGCTGACGTAAACCTCTGACTAAATAAATATATTCTATCAGGAAGGTAGGATTGCCGATCAACACGTAAGCCATCAATAACGGGTAATACGGGATTTCGGTTCCATGGGTCAATCCACCGGTGACCAGGTTCTTGAAAATATAAACAAATAAGAAGGAGAGTATACTGAAAAAACTGACCAGCAAAAACGCGTTGAATATCACGGGTGACGGGCTTTCAGTATCTTTTTTTTCAAAGGTGGTACTGTTCCGGTATAACGACAGGAACGACTGAATAAGCCCGGTGATCCAGAAAAAAGATACAGCGCCCGATACCAGCATTATGGTTTCATAATAACCGATATCACTGGTAGTGAGGCAACTTTTTGTAAACAGAATACTTATCAGCAGCAGACTGCCAAACCTGATAACCTGGAATAACTGCAGGGCAGTACTAGCCTCTATATGCCTTGGAATCCGGATGTTCATGTTGTACGCTTGAGGCAAAGATAGTGATTATGCCAAAGAGTTATGAATTATGAGTTGTGACGTGCAATCGAACGAAAAATAATTTGAAAATTTGAGAAACTGTTTTGAATTTTATTAAGTGTTTGATTATTAACGTATAATTTTAATTTATGTACCCACCCCTTCGTCCCCTCCCTGCTGGCAGGGAGGGGATTGTCCGCTAAGTTATTTGTATTAATTGGCAGAACTCAGTTCC
>JAPLDU010000139.1 GCA_026391255.1 Bacteroidia bacterium
ACCGTAATCGATGATGCACAAAACAATCACCGATAAACAAATGAGTGTTGCAAATTTTAAGAGATTTATCTTTTTAAATGTCATATTAAAAAACTGAGTAAGCAAACTTTAAGTTTATAAAATCCTTGTTCCAGTATTCAGGTATGTAAAAGAATTCGCTCAATGGACCGCCGGCTGACATTACCATGCCGGTAATTAAAATAGGCCAGCGGATCTGCTTTAACCTTACCAGACAGAATACCGCCATGGCCAGGTATGTCCCGGATAAAACCAGATAAGTGAAGTCGTTGGTACTTTCCATCAGATGACAATTCAAAGATAAATCTCACAAAAGATAACACACAAAACCTGAAGATTAACATTGGGAAAAACTAATTTTGGACAATACACATAAGCGGTATCTTTACTTTTTCATCACCTGTATCATGAAAGCCATGCTCCTCGATAAGATCTGCCGCCTCACGGAGAATTCCAATCCACTGGAATTACGGTGCATACCCATACCGGAAGTGAATGATAATGAGTTGTTGATCAAGGTCCTCTCTAGCGGGGTATGCCATACCGAGCTTGATGAGATCGAAGGCCGTACCCCTCCTCCCCGCTTTCCTGTTGTACCCGGACACCAGATAGTTGGACGGGTGGTAGAGACCGGTCCAAAAACATCCCTGTTGAAGACCGGCGACCGCGTGGGGGTCGGATGGATTTATTCGGCCTGCGGAACCTGTCACCATTGCCTCGCCGGGAATGAAAACCTCTGTGATCAATTTCGGGCAACCGGAAGGGATGTAAATGGCGGATATGCAGAATACATGGCAATATCTGAACAATTTGCCTACCCGATACCGGATTTTTTCACACCCGATACCGGATTTTTTCACTGATTCGGAAGCTGCTCCCCTGCTCTGCGCCGGAGCTGTCGGCTATCGTTCGTTGCGCCTGTGTAATATGCAAAACGGGCAGAGCCTGGGGCTTACAGGTTTTGGGGCCTCGGGACACCTGGTCATGAAGATGGTGAAACATCAGTTCCCTGATACCGGTGTGTTTGTTTTTGCCCGAAGTCCCGAGGAAAGGGAATTTGCCCTTGAACTGGGTGCAGTCTGGTCAGGCAACACCGGCCAGGAGTCACCGTTAAAACTTGATGCGATCATCGATACCACGCCGGTCTGGACGCCCGTTGTCGAAGCATTGAAAAACCTGGCACCCAATGGTCGCCTTGTGATCAACGCAATCATGAAGGAGAGCCACGACAAGGATTACCTGCTGACCATTGACTATCCCACACATCTTTGGATGGAAAAAGAGATCAAGAGCGTGGCCAACGTCACCCGCCAGGATGTGAGTGAGTTCCTTGCGCTGCTGAAGAACAGCAAGATCAGGGGAGCGAAGGTGTTGAAGCTGGAAAATTGAAACAAGGTCAGGAGGTTCGGGACTAACACAAGTTTTCAATTGATTCCCGGTGACAATGGATACCTTTTCATTCATGAGGGAATAAACTCCCGGACAACCGAAAAAGGTTCCTTAAATCCCCCTCCAAATAGTTCGAGAACTCTCCCCTTGTCTCCACGGAACAGGAAGGTGCACATTACTTCTCAGCTATTGTGTGTTAATGGATCTGCCACACTTATTATAATTTATAGGCTTGCCGGGCTAGCAACTTCCATTTCCCATGCTGCTTCTGCCAGATTAGCATGTTTCCTATTTTCAAATGTCCTGGAGTGCCATTACTGGAAGTTTCAGATGAAAGAATATGACGGACAATAGCGGTATTCCCCACTATTTTTATGGTTTGGTCAGTCAAAACAATAGTTATATAATCCAATGGTTGGCCACTAATTATTTCAGCAATAAATTCAGCTTTATTCTGAACTTTTCCGCTTGAGTGACCATAAACCAATTCATCAGCAGTAATAATTTCAAGCAGGTTTTTATCAGCATCAACAATTCCTTTCCTAAATATTTCAACAGCTTCAGCGACATCTTTTCCCGGATTTGGTTGGCGGCAATTAGTGGAGATTGATAAGATAAAGAACAAAATAAATAAATAATAGAATTTTTTCATGATATAATATTTAATTACATACCCACATTAGGAACTAAGATATAAGAACTGAAATTTTTAGATCAAGCATACCAAATTTACAAATACATGACAAATTATGGTACTCCAAAGGGGGAAATGTTTAAAAAAATCCTACCTTCGCATTCGATTCTTCACTTCCAGTAGGTATATTTTTATGTAGTTCTTGAAATAAAGTAAAGATGATTAATTACGATTCCATTTTAAAGAAAATATGTTCCGTTTTTAACGAGGGGCGATTCCAAAACAATAAAGGTCAGAAAGTTTCTTTCTTTGAGTATTGTAAACTAAGGGATTTTGAGCGGGAACATAAGGGAGATGAAGATATCGTAGTTACTCCCATCCTTCTCGAACTTTTAAAAATACTTGATTTCCGGTCTGGGGTTAATATTATTCAACAAGTAACCAAAGATGGAGATAAGCCTGATTTCATAACCATCGAAACGAATAAATTTATCCTTGATGCAAAGTCAACAGGGGTTGACATTACCAGCAGCCGTGATGAAAAGTCGGCAGTAAGACAAATTGTTCGATACCTCGAATCCTTCAAAGGATATGAATACGGAATATTATTCAACTTACTTCGTCTGGAATTTTTTAAGCGGCAAAACGACAAGGATACAATCAGGGTTAATCGGATTGAAGATCGTTCTATTAATCTGGTTGAATTAATAAAAAACGTTTCTGATAATAAAAGGAACCCGTGATTTTGAGAATTTTAAATGGTTCTATGATAATTTCAGGTTTGAACAAATTTCACCTGATGAATATGTTGAAATAATAAAAAACAGGAAAAAGGAGGACCTGATAATTCCCGATAAAAAGTTACTTAAAACGCTTGTTTATGGATTGGTTACTAAGATTCAGGATAACATTCGTAAGCAGGTAATGCCAATGACAATGGATTTGAATCACTATCTTCAAATGAAATATGAACTTGATAAAATAATCAGGGAAATTAACGTAACTGAAGAAACGGACAAATATCCGATAGCTGCCGAAGAATTGGTTAAACAAATTAGCTACGTAATTTTGCTCAGGTTTATTCTTATCCGGATTTTTGAAGATAATGAGCTTATCCCCAAAAACCTTTACAATGGCGGCTTTAAAATGAAACTTGAGCCTCCGTTTAGCATGACGTTTAGAGACATTCTGGATGATGCCCATGTGAAAGCCTGGAAGTTGTTTACTTATTTTGAAGACAAATTCCCCTATAGTTTTCAGATAACAAAAGATGAGCAACTGCTGATCAAGGTATTGTTTGAGTTATCGAAAATCAATTTTTCAGAAATCAATTTTGACCTTATCGGCGATCTTTATGAACATTACCTGAATGCTGATGAAAGAAAAGAAAAGGGACAATATTATACACCGCATTACATCGTAGAGTTTATACTGAACAGGGTTGGATTTTTCGGACTTATCAAAGGGAAAATAAATAATAAAACCTTGCTCGACCCATCGTGCGGTTCAGGCAGTTTCCTTGTGGAAGCAGCCATACGGATTCGTAATGCCGGATTTATTGACGTTGTACAAGCCAAACGAAGCATCATTGATAATATACATGGTTCCGAACTGACCGGTTTTGCAAGCAGGCTTGCTGAACTCAATTTAATTATCCAGATATTATCACTTGTAAAAAGAATTGAAAATGAAGAAGAACGGCAAACTCAATCATTCCGGGTTTGCACAACCGATTCGTTACTTAAAATTTATAATCACGAAGAATTTCCGGGTTCGGAAAAAGTATCTTATGATACTTCTGAATTTACATCCACATTTAAGGATGTATTTATAAATCTTATTGCAAACAAAAATGATTTTGATTATGTGGTTGGCAATCCTCCCTATGTTGGTGAAAAGGAACATAAGGAAATGTTCCGTCCACTGCAAAAC
>JAPLDU010000041.1 GCA_026391255.1 Bacteroidia bacterium
GATACCAAATTATATCCAAAGGGTATTGTTGTTACAGATGAGGAGTTAAAAAGCTTTAGAATTGAAAAAGATGATTTTCATGGGGAATGGAACTATAAAATTAAACCTAAATGATTAGGTTATTTCGTAACATTGACTTAGCGAAGCGGTCTCACGAACACCTTCAAAAAATAAAAAATAGTTGTGAGTAATCCTTGTTCTTAAATAAGTATCATTGACTTTAAAGAAGACTCTTAAAATAATATGAACAATAATAGGTAAGTATCATGAACAATCATCTATCCTCCTGATCTTAGCCCCGATATTATTTAAACGGACATCAATTTTCTCATAGCCCCGGTCAATCTGTTCAATATTGTGTATCATGCTTTTACCTGATGCAGAAAGGGCAGCAATGAGCAATGCCACTCCTGCACGTATATCAGGAGATGTCATCACAGTTCCTTTAAGACGGGTTTTATTATCAAGACCGATGACAGTTGCGCGGTGCGGATCACATAATATGATCTGAGCACCCATATCAATCAGTTTATCCACAAAAAAGAGCCGGCTTTCGAACATTTTCTGGTGAATTAGTACACTTCCTTTGGCTTTGGTGGCAACTACCAGGAAAACACTGAGTAAATCGGGTGTAAGTCCCGGCCAGATGGCATCAGCAATGGTCATGATGGATCCTTCAATAAATGTCTCAATCTCATACTGTTTTTGGAAAGGAATGTATATATCATCGTTATGACATTCGAGTTTTATACCCAACCGGCGAAAGGCATCGGGAATGATGCCCAGGTTTTCGTAGGAGACATTTTTGATGGTAATTTCAGACTGAGTCATAGCCGCAAGACCAATGAAGCTACCGATCTCAATCATATCAGGTAGTATGGTATGTTCACAACCGGAAAGGGAATTGACACCTTCAACATTCAGAAGATTAGATCCTATACCAGATATTTTTGCCCCCATCCTGTTAAGCATTCTGCAAAGCTGCTGAACATATGGTTCACAAGCGGCATTATAAATAGTAGTTTTACCTTTGGCAAGAACTGCAGCCATAAGAATATTAGCTGTTCCGGTCACAGATGCTTCGTCAAGCAACAGATAACTTCCTTTCAGTTCGCGTGCTTCAACCTTAAAAAAGTTTTCCTGTGAATCAAAATCGAATTTAGCACCAAGTTTCTGAAAACCAATAAAGTGTGTATCCAGCTTACGGCGACCGATTTTATCTCCCCCCGGACGCGGAATAAATGCTTTTCCAAAGCGGGCAAGCAAAGGACCAATAATCATTACTGAACCCCTTAATCCACCAGCCTGCGTTCGGGACGCTTGCGACAGAAGGTAATCAACATTTACTTTTTCTGCACAAAAAGAAACATCATGCTCATCGTGCCTGGTTACAATCACCCCAAGGCTGGCCAGTAATTCAATCAGTTTATTTACATCCCTGATATCAGGAATGTTCCTGATCCTTACTGTACCGGATGTGAGCAATACGGCGCACAAAACCTGCAATGCTTCGTTTTTTGCACCCTGTGGATATAAATTACCGGAAAGGCGATGACCGCCTTCAATTTCAAAACTTGCCATGTATTCAGATCAGTTAAACAATCCCTGAAAGATACTCCGATTAATTTCTGCCGAACTTTTTGTTTTTTTGTTTTTCTTTCTGTTTTGGCTTTTTAGGGATATCTTTACTATCCATTAATTTAAATGCAGATGGGTTTATTTTTCCACCCGACAGATTCCTGAAATCTGCTAAGATCAAATCATCATCAACCGATTCACGGTTCCAGGTAAGGTAAGATTTCTTCATGTGGTTGGCAAGCTGTTCAATGAGTAATTGTTTTTTGTCCTCATCTTCAAAAGTGATAGCTTTTTTAATCATTATTTCCATGATTTTGCCATAATGTCTGAATTTGATATCAGACTGAGGATAAGGAATGCGTCTGGGTTTTTCGTACAAAGTGTCAGGTTCAGGCCTCGGATATGGGGAATCAATATCCAGATCAAAATCAGCCATTATGAATAAATGATCCCATAATTTGTGTTTAAAATCAGGTACATCGCGCAGATGAGGAAACATACCTCCCATCACTATGATGATTTCTCTGGCTACCTTATTACGTAAATCCCTATCATTGACTGATTTACAAAATTGAACCATATTGAATACAGTACGACCGTATTCAGGAAGTACCAGTTTTATTCGTTGTGTGTTATAATCTTTATCAGATAACATACTAAATATTATAAAACAGTCTGAGTATATTACCTGAATGATAATTACTAGTACTGTAATTATTTACTTAAAATAGTATTAAGTCTTATTTACGTTTTAGCAGTTCGATGAGTTCGTCTTTCACTCTCATCAGTTGCTTAAGGTATTCAAGTTCCATTTTCATCATGGTAAATTCTTTACCTGATGCATCAGAAACTACTACCTTTTCGGCTTTTGCAACCCGGGCTTTTCTTACTCTCACCTTAGCAGGTAGTATTTCAGCAACCGGCTTGGCTGCGACAACTTTCTCAGCTTTTACTTTTTTCACTCTCTCCACTTTGACTTTCTCTGCTTTAGCTTTCTCTGCTTTAGCTTTCTCTACTTTAGCTTTTTCTATTTTGGTTTTGTCTACTTTGGCTTTTGCAGCCTTTACCTTTTCTTCTTTTACAATTCTGGGTCTGCCTTTTTTACCTTTGGCTTTCACTTCCTTAGTTGCTTTAACCGGTTTTACTTCCGGGAGTAAAAGTTCAGCTTCTCCTGTAATATCTGTCACAGCAACCTTTAATACTCCTGCAATTTTCTGGAGAATCGTTTCTTTAAAAGAATTTTTTCTCATACAGATATAAAAGGTATTCTGTGAAATACCAATCTCGTTACAAAGTTCGCCTGCTGTCAATTTATTAAATTTCAGCAGTTTTCTAATATTTTCACTAATCATAAGAATAAAATTTAAATTAATACTTTAATGAATTTATCAATATTTATTCAGGAAATATTACAAATTTAAAAATAAGGTTTTCAAAAAACACATTGATATAATCAGGGAAATATCAAAATACAATATTATAATTATCAGCTTATTATATATTATCTTACGGAAATAATACATTTTTTACAAAAGTAATTATTTTCCTGATATTATAAAAAAAATAATAAATAAATATTTCAGACAAAAATATTATAAATTATAAATAAGTAAATCGTTATGTGATAAATTGTGATTCAGACATTAATGAGAAAATAAATTGAATTGTGCTGAAATAATAATTAGTAATAGTTGAGAATATATTTTGAAAGAATGAATAATTAAAGTCCGTCCATAATATTCAATATTTTGATAGACGAGTATAGATTACTCACAACTATTTTTATTTTTAAGGTGTTCGTGAAATCGCTTCGCTAAGTTAACGATTTATTATTTTAGAAGTAACTGATAATCTGAAATCTAAAATCGTTATTCCTTGTTCTTAAATCAGAATCTTTGACTTTAAAGACAAACTAATTAGTCAAAAATAATGGAATATTTATCCAACAATCGTAAGTTTGGCATATCTGAGAAGCAGCTGTTTCTGACCTGTATTGAAAAAGAAGATCAATGCTTTTTCGTCAGGATGAACGCCTTCAATATTCAATACCTCACCAACTCCGAATTTTTCATGAGCGACCTTCATACCTGCTTTGATTTCCTGCCCTTTACTGTCATGACCTGAACCGGTCATAATGACTTTTTTTGATTTTTTTACACTGACAAATTTTCCTTCAGGACCTGGTGGTACCATCGCAGGAGAGAATGGTTTCTGAGCCTGTTCAAACTTATTTTTCGATAACGAGGAGTACTTTAATCTTTCTCTTTCAAAGGAACGTGGCAGGTTCTCATTAATTCTGATATTATCCTCTTCCTTTGGCAGTTCAACATATTGATCATCAATTTCGTCAATAAACCTGCTTGGCGTACAATTCAGCTGGCTGCCCCACTGAAATCTCGAACGTGTGTAAGTTATTACCACATCCTCCATTGCCCTGGTGAGAGCAACATAAAATAAACGTCTCTCTTCTTCAAGTTCATGCTGACTTCCCACTGACATGGACGAAGGAAACAGATTTTCCTCAACACCGACAATAAATACATTTTTAAATTCAAGACCTTTGGCAGAATGAATGGTCATAAGAGATACTTTGTCTTTATCATCATCAGTTTCTGTATCAAAATCAGTAAGCAACGCAATATTTTCCAGGTATTTTCCCAAAGTTGATTTTTCAGGTTCTTCTACTGATAATGTAAATTCTTTTATACCATTCAGCAATTCCCTGATATTTTCAAATTTGCTCAGACTTTCCGGAGATTTATCGTTATGCAGTTCCATCAGAATTCCTGTCATTGTTGCTATCTGGGTAGCTACTTCAAAGGCATCTGTTTCATTTAACTGCGCTGAAAATTCACTGATGAGTTTTACAAAGCCCTGCAGACGGGAGTTGGTACCAGTATTAAATCCAAGATTATGAATTTCAGGGTTTGAAATAATTTCCCAGATATTAATATCATTCTCATACGCATATGCATCTAATCTGGAAAGGGTTGTTTTTCCGATTCCACGTGCCGGATAATTGATCACCCTTCTGAAGGATTCTTCGTCTTTGTTATTGACCACCAGCCTGAAATAAGCAATCAGGTCTTTGATTTCCTTCCTCTGATAGAAAGAAATACCTCCATAAATTTTATATGGGATGTTCCTTTTGCGGCAGGCTTCTTCAAATGTCCTTGACTGTGCATTTATGCGGTATAAAATTGCAAATTCATTGAAATTGCAGCATTTTTGTAACTGAGTATCGAGAATCTGATTTGAAACTATATATGCTTCTTCTGAATCAGTATTTGCCTTTATTACCCTGATCTTGCTGCCGACCTGCTTTTTGGAAAAAACTTTTTTATGTATCTGGTTTTTATTATGGGCAATGATACTGTTGGCTGCATTCACTATGTTTTGGGTGGAACGGTAATTCTGTTCCAGTTTGAACAACTGGTAGCCGGGATAATCAACCTTAAAATTCAGGATATTTTCAATTTTTGCTCCCCTGAAAGAGTAAATGCTTTGTGCATCATCGCCGACCACACAAATATTCTGATGATTGGCTGCCAGTTTTTTTATTATTAGGTATTGAGAAAAATTAGTATCCTGGTACTCATCAACCAGGATGTACCGGAATTTTGACTGGTATTTTTCAAGAACTCCCGGATTGTCACGAAAAAGGATATTCGTATTCAGCAAAAGATCATCAAAATCCATTGCACCGGAATTGAAACACCGGCGGGTATATTGCCTGTAAATTTCCGCAAGTTCAGTCCGTTTTGCCATGCGGTCTCTCTCAATATATTGAGGATCATTGGCATAAACCTCAGGAGTGACCAGATTATTTTTTGCAGATGAAATTCTTCCCAGTACTTCTGAGACCTTATAGAGCTGGGGATCCAGCTTCATATCTTCAATGATCTGTTTGATCAGGCTTTTAGAATCGGCAGTGTCATAAATGCTGAAATTTGAAGGATAACCGATTTTAGAAGATTCTATCCTCAGAATGGTGGCAAATTTTGAATGAAAAGTCCCCATCCACAGGTTTTTAGATACCGCAGGTCCGACAATGCTGATGATCCTTTCTTTCATATCCCTGGCAGCTTTGTTGGTAAAAGTAAGAGCCAGGATAGCATGAGCTTTTACTCCATTATTTATGAGATGGGCAATGCGGTAGGTAAGTACACGCGTCTTGCCCGAACCGGCACCAGCAATAACCAGCGAAGGTCCTTCCGTAGCCTTCACAGCCTCGCATTGTGCATCATTCAGATCATCAAGATAACTATTCACAGTGATTAATTTCAACAATATCCGGCAAAGATAAGCATAAAGAATCTGCTGACCGGGTCAATCAATCATGAATGGGGGAAGTTATTAACAATTGTGCATAAGTTTGTTCCGGTCAGGAACCATTTTCATTTGCAGATGATTTTAATACAGCCGAGTAGAGTTTTTTTGCCTCCGTAGCCAGAACCGGTTTATTCAGATAATAAAACAAATTAGCCAGGTCATTCAGATTATCAGGGTTCAGTCGTATGCCGGGATGAAGGCTGCGTGTGATGCCCAGGTAACTGAGGGCATTGGTCAGTCCATCCCTGATGAGTATGCGGGCGAGTGTTTTAGTAAACTGAGCCGGCGGTTCCTGGTCCAGTATCTTTTCAATTTCATCAACAATCTGACGGTTGATGGAACTGTTCACATTATTCAGAACAACAATAGCGCTTTTATTGGCAGAGAACCGGTAAAAACTTGACCGGAAGCCATTCCAGAGTCCATTGTGATAAATCACTTCTTTGCCATCTTTATCCATCAGCCGCTGTCCGAAACCATATGGTTTTTCTTTGCCGTTATTCAATACCAGAGGCATGGATGCTTCCTTCATCGCTGTAGCCGAAACAAGTAAATTATTATTCAGTGCGAGGTCCCACCTGAACAGGTCGCATGAAGTGGTATAAACACCTTTATCACCGGTGACTCCATCATTTACGGTATCATCAATATAACCGAACCCTGACCTGCAACGACGGTAGCCTTTTACTCTTCCGGGATATTCGCGATTCAGTGCAGCACTGAAAATATAGGAGTGTTTCATACCAGCCGGTCTAAAAATATATTTCTGTGCAAAATCAGGAAAGTTCATACCACTTATCTTTTCCACAATAGTTGCCAGGAAGAAATAATTGGTATTGGAATAACTGAAACGCGACCCGGGACGGAAGAACAAACCAAGGTTCTGCCTGGAAAACAAATCCATCGCCTGCCGGTTATCAGGTGGAACGGGCTGTTTCCAGTTATGTTCCAGCACCCACATGTAATTTGGAAGACCTGATGTGTGATTCAACAGGTTACGAATGGTTATACCCCTGTATGGAACATCCGGCAGATATTTCGTGATGTCATCATCATAATTCAACTCTCCTTTTTCTTTCAGAATTATGACAGCCACAGCCGTAAATTGTTTGCTGACCGATGCCAGTTGAAATACAGAAGAATCAGTGAGAGGAACTTTTTCTTTCAGATCAGACCATCCGAATACCTTCTGATACAAAATATTCTGATCATAAGAAACAAGTAAACTGCCATTGAAAAGCCCCCTGGATGTCAATGAAAGCATGAATGAGTCTATCTGCCTGACCTTTTCAGCTGAAAACAACTGCTCAACCTTTGACTGTTCGTCGATACTCAGTTTTTCAGAAACATGCCGTACAGGCTTATGAGGATTGTTACAAGATAATAATAACGATACTGCATAAAACAATATCACCAACCTGAAATTCTTTATCGTACTGATTAGCAACTGATAACTGATTATAATTTTATTTGATGTAAAGTTCATTCTGAATTATTCAAATAAACGCGCTAAATTAATTTGAAAATTTGAAAATGTGCAAATTTGAAAATTAAATCTGTTTCACGGGAATAAGATTAGCGACAACATGTTGGTAAGTTTTATTTCCGAAGCGCATTATTATATTTTTCCAAGGATTGTTAATACATTTCCTGATTAAAGAGTTTTCAATAATTTTACCAAAAATCCAGAAATATGAAACTGTCAAATCTCATACTTATTGCCCTGCTGGAAATAATCAATCTGAGTGCAATTGCGTCCGATTCATTAAGGATAGTAATTAACGGATCGGGCAAGTACCGCATTTGCACCGATCAGAATATAACTGAAAAAGGCAGAAATGCTGCCCTTCTGCTGAGCAGTTATATAAATAAAATCACGGGGGCTACCATCCCTGTGGATAATGCGCTCACGGCTAAATCAAATGTAATAGCCATCACCATTGAAAATTCGATGAATGTCGGCATGCTCACTGACGAAGGTTTCAGGATCACTACATCAGGCAGCAACCTGTTTATCAGGGCAAAAACTGATATCGGTATACAGAATGCCGTGTACACTATCATAGAAAAATATTTTGGCTGCAGATGCTATGCTAAAGATGCCATTTTCGTTCCCCATAAAAAAAGTCTGAGCATCGGGAAAATCAATGATATTGAAAATCCGGCATTTTCTTTCAGGCTTCCTTATTATTATGAAGCATTTAACGGAGAGTACGGACGCTGGCATAAGCTAAGCAATCCCGCCCGTGATGAAGGCGCTGACAATAAAGTAATTTCAATGGATTGGGGAATGTGGGTTCACACCCTGCATAAGCTTGTGCCTTCTGAAAAATACTTTGGTACCCACCCGGAATATTACGCACTGCGAAATGGCATCAGGATCAGAGACCAATTATGCCTTAGCAACCCGGAAGTATTGAAAATTGCAATTGAATCGCTGAAAGATTTGATATCAAAAAACCCGGAGGCAAAGTACTGGTCAGTAAGCCAGTTAGATAATTACAATTATTGTGAATGTGAGAAATGCAGGGCCGTCGATTCAATTGAGCAGTCTCATTCAGGCAGCATCATCAGATTTGTAAACCAGGTGGCTGCTGCTTTTCCCGACAAAATCATATCCACACTTGCTTACCAGTTCAGTCGTAAAGCGCCCGTGATCACCAGACCGGCTGATAATGTCAATATCATGCTCTGCACCATTGAATGCGACCGGAGTAAACCGATCGAAGCGGATACTTCTGAAGGAGGATTTCTTAAGGATATCAAGGGCTGGTCAGGCCTTACCCATCATATTCTGATCTGGGATTATGTGATCAACTTTTCACATCTGATCGCCCCGTTCCCCAATCTGTATGTTCTTCAACCCAATATCAGACTGTTCAGAAAATACGGGGCAGATATGTTGTTCGAACAGGGATACACCGGTAAAAGCAGCGAGTTGAATGAATTAAGATGTTACCTGATTTCCGAACTCATGTGGAATCCTGACCTGAACACTGACAGTATCATGAAAGACTTCCTGAACGGATATTACGGAAAGGCCGGCGAAGATATTTATCATTATCTTAACTTGCAGAATACCGAACTGCAGAAATCAGGAAAGGCATTAACACTCTATGAACCACCTTCAGTACACAACAAGGGATTCCTTTCCCCCGGCAATCTTGGAAAATATTTTCTGATATTGAATCATGCAATGGAACTGGTAAAAGATGACAGCATTCTGACCAGGCGGGTAAATATGGCACTGCAAGCGGTAAGATATGCATACCTGGAAGTGGCCGGATCGCTTCCGCTGACTGATGACTGGTTATTCGAAATAGGTACTGCAGATCATTATGTTCCTAAAAAAATTGTGTTAAAAATGCTTGACGAACTAAATAGTACTGCAAAAAAATATGGTCCGGTCCAATTTCATGAATCCGGTATACCACCGGATGAATATTATAATGGTATGAAAGAATACCTGAAATACGGCTACCATAAACACCTGGCTGTTGGCAAGAGCATCAGTTTCAAAAAGAAATATGATGACAAATATCCTGCAAACGGTCCCAACAGCATGATTGACGGCGTGAGGGGCACAACGGAATATCACCAGCTATGGCAGGGCTGGCAGGGCGATGACGTGGAAGCTACCATTGATTTTGGAAAATTGACAGAAGTTAGTAAACTGACCATTTCCTGTCTTGATGACAACCAGAGCTGGATCATGGCTCCCAAAGGTTTCCGTATATCTTATTCGACAGATGGCGCTCACTTTACACAGTTAATTGAAAAGGAGAATAATGAAGCAGGAAAGAAATGCGACCGGCAGATATTTACATTCACAATTCCCTTACAGCAGCCTGTTGATCTGAAGTACCTGAAAGTAATTATTAATAACATCGGTAAAATGCCTGCCTGGAGAGGTGTGGATGGAAATGCATGGGTTTTCGTGGATGAGATAATCGTTGAGTAGAAAGTTCATAAAGTTTGTAAAGTTCATAAAGTCAAAAGTCATTAGTCATAAGTCATAAGTCGTAAGTCCTAATTCATAAAGATACTCAAAACTCATAACTCAAAACTCATAACTAATAACATACCTAAATAAATGGAACCAATAATTCGTGAATACAGGAAGGGAGATTTCCCTGAAATAATGGAGCTTTGGAAAATCACAGGGCTTGGAAATCCCCAGAGATGTGACAACGAAGATGTGATAGAAAAGACAATAACACTGGGTGGAAAGTTTTTAGTTATGGAAACCGATGGAAAGATCATTGGCACATCCTGGCTAAGCAATGACGGCCGGCGGATTTACCTGCATCATTTCGGGATTTTACCTGAATTCCGGAGAAAAGGCTGTGGTAAATTATTATTAATTGAATCTTTGAAGTATATTAAACAACTGAACATGCAGGTTAAACTGGAAGTGCATTTACAAAACTATGCTGCCATAGAATTGTATAAGAGCGCAGGTTTTGAATACCTTAATGATTATACCGTTATGATAAAACGAAAAGTAAATGAATAATTCAATTCCGGCCATGATCGAAAATCATTAATTTTGCAAACTTTGACATTTTCTTGGTTTTATTAATTATGTACCTGAATTAGAAACTGTTTTGAATTTTTACAAGATGATTATCTGTATTTTTTTCTTCATACTTTTTGTCGTCACAAAAAGTATGCAAAAAAGACTTAACGAATTGAACTCGTTCCGTCTCGTTCCTCGACTTCACTCGAACAGCAATTCGTTGATTAGGAATTTTTTATTTTATGCTTCGCATCCATTTATTAATAGTATTTGAATAAAATGACTTTTCCCATATTCATTTTACATAAATGTGACCATGAAAGCCCTGTGCGTTGGACGTCCACGAACGGTGTGGAATACAACGTGCACAGACCCGATAGCGTTGGCCTGTGCGAAAGTGCATGTTGTATTCTCGTTCGTGGTGCCCTTTTGCTTCTTTTGGGCATGCAAAAGAAGTTGAATATGAATGACATTTTAGAAATATTTTAAAATTCAAAACAGTTTCTTTTATATAATAATTTTCTAATGAAAAGAACCTTAATCACTTACCTGCTATTATTAATTACAGTTGGTATATATGCGCAGAAACAGAAATTTGATCCGCAGATTAACAGCAAAGAAATAAAAGAATATATCAGTTTTCTTGCCTCTGATTCGCTTAAAGGCAGGTTTCCCGGCACTCCGGGAGACAGAGCCGCCTCATCATACATCCGCGATCACTTCAGGGATGCCGGATTGACCCTGTTGTGTGAAAATGGGTTTCAGCCTTTCGAAGTCACCACTCAAATAAAAACCGGTAAGAATAATACTCTGTCATTCAATGGATCAACTGCAATATTCGACAGGGATTTCAGACCGGTAAATTTCAGTTCATCGACCAGGCTTGAAGCTCCCGTGATATTTGCCGGCTATGGCTTTGATATTATGACCGACAGCGTAAAATGGAACGATTATTCCAATATTGATGTCCATGGTAAATGGGTGATCATCCTCAGGGATTCACCAAAACCGGATGACCTTAAAAGCATTTTTGTAAAAAATTCAGACGACAGGTCCAAGGCGTTGCTTGCCAAGGATAAGGGCGCTGCCGGAGTTTTATTTGTCAATGGAAAAAAATCAAGCGATAAAGACGAACTTATCCCTTTGCATTTTGATCAGAGCAAGTCGAACTCAGGAATACCGGTGATAAGTATTACCAGAGAACTGGCAGACAAAATATTAGCAAAAGTACCGGGTAAGAAGACAATTGAGTTTCTTGAAAACAGCATGATCTCGACTTTAAAACCTGTCTCTTTCGATGCAATGGTTAATTTAAAAGCTACAACTGATGTTGAACTAATAAAATCAACAACAGAAAATGTAGTTGGAATGTTAACAGGCAGCACAGATCCTGGTGAGTACATCGTTATCGGCGCTCATTTTGACCACCTTGGTATGGGCGGAAAAGACTCCAACTCCCGTAAACCGGATACTACCGGAGTTCATAACGGCGCTGATGATAACGCATCAGGTGTTGCAGGTGTTATTGAACTTGCACAGTACCTTGCTTCCTTAAAATCCGGCCCTGATCGTCCAAAGAAAAGCATCATTTTTGTTTCATTCAGCGGTGAGGAATTAGGACTGCTCGGATCAAAGTATTTCGTTGCCAATCCGCCGGTTGATAAAAAGAAAATAAAGGCAATGATCAATTTTGATATGATAGGAAGGTACAGGCCTGAAGAAAAGCCCATAATGATCAGCGGAACAGGAACTGCATCTGAATTTGACAGCCTGCTTACCGTTCATAACAAAACTTTTAATCTCCCTTTGAAATTTTCAGCCGGCGGGCAGGAAGGCTCGGACCAGGCTTCTTTTAATCTGGAAAATATACCCGTGCTTTTCTTCAATACAGGCATGCATCCTGAGTACCATACACCTGAAGATAAAGTGTCGCTGATCAATTTTGAAGGGGAAAAGAAGGTACTTGATTATGCAAAAGAAGTAATCGTCGACCTTTCATCATCTGATTATAAGCTGGTTTATAAGGAAGCTGGTGAAAAACCTCAGAGCACCGGTGGTCGTTTTAAGGTAACCCTTGGCATTATGCCTGATTACGCTGCAGATAATGTGACAGGGCTGAGAATAGACGACGTGAGGAAAGGCGGACCGGCAGAAAAAGCCGGAATCAAAAAAGGCGATGTCATTATCTCAATGGATGGAAAATCAGTTTCAAATATTTATGATTACATGAGCCGCCTGAAAACACTGGATGCAGGGAAATTAGTAAAAGTCGAGGTGATGCGTGACAACCAAAAGATCAGTTTAAGCGTCCAGTTGTAGAGCCATTAGGCAATAGGCATTAGGCATTAGGCATTAGGCATTAGGCACTAGGAATAAGTCATAAGTCAGTACTTTATGAACTTTACGAACTTAATGAACTTTATGAACTTTATGAACTTTACAAACTTTATGAACTTATTATAAAATGAAAAAAAGAGAGATTTTCTTAAAAAGAATATTTTTATTTTTCTTAATAATAACGGGCTTCACTGTATTGTTCAGCCAGACAGATATTACCCGGACCGGTTCGTATGCCTGCTCACAGAAAAAAATCAACAGACCCTTCAGTATGCTGATGCAAAAATCCCTGAGTACACCGGTTCATTCCTTTGATGTTCTGCATTACGATATATATGTTGATATTTTTAACTGTTACAATCCTGCAATGAACTATCCCCATTCATACACCGGAACAGTAAAAATCACATTTAAAGCCGACAGTACCATTAATTCCCTGAACCTGGATGCAAACAGTAATTCAATAGTAATAGACTCGGTTAGCCTTGCCGGTATTAGTTTTACGCATTCAAACAATATTCTTAACGTTGCACTTAACCAGACATTTGTCCCCGGCCAGTGGGGAAGCGTGATGATCTATTATCACCATCTTGATGTTACTGATAATGCATTTTATGCTACATCGGGATTTGTCTTTACCGATTGTGAACCGGAAGGCGCCCGGAGCTGGTTTCCCTGCTGGGACAAACCTTCTGACAAGGCCACGCTGGATTTGAGGGCCAGAGTCCCTCTGAATGTCAAACTTGGTTCAAATGGCATACTGCAGGATTCTACAATCATAGGCAACTCACTCATTTACCATTGGGTAAGTCAGCAGAATATTGCAACATACCTTATTGTTATCACTTCCAATGTGAATTATCATCTGGACATTGTCAACTGGACTGATCCCACTAATCCAAACAAGCATTTTCCCTTCCGGTTTTATTACAATGACGGTGAAGATCCGAGCTATATTGAAAGCATCATCGGAAATATTACCACATTCTATACGCATACCTTCTGTGATCATCCTTTTGATAAGAACGGATTCGCCACACTGAACGACCTGTTTGCCTGGGGTGGAATGGAAAACCAGACACTCACCAGTCTTTGTTCCAACTGCTGGGACGAAGGTTATGTTGCGCATGAGTTTGCTCATCAATGGTTTGGTGACATGATCACCTGCGGTACATGGGCTGATATCTGGCTGAACGAGGGTTTTGCCACATATTGCGAAGCTCTGTGGAGCGAACATGCTTATGGTGATTCAACTTATAAGCAAAAAATAATCAGTGATGCCCAGTACTACTTTAACAATAACCCTGGCTGGCCCATTTCAGACCCTTCCTGGGCACAGGTGACACCCGGCACCAATACACTTTTTAATTATGCGATCACATATGCAAAAGGAGCATGCGTGTTATATATGCTCAGGAATGTTCTTGGGGATTCCGTTTTCTTTCATACTATTCATGAATATGCCATCGATACCATTAACTTTAAATATCAGAACGCGGTAACTGAAGATTTTACTACTAAGATTAATAATGTCACCGGCCAGGATTACTCATGGTTCATCAACGAATGGATATATCACCCTGATCATCCGGTTTATTCAAATGTTTATTCATTTGTGCACGAATTGTCCGGGGAGTGGAATGTATATTTCAGCGCCCATCAGACACAGGCGACTCCGTTTTTCAAGATGCCAATGGAAATAAAGATCATATTCGCTGATCAGACAGACACAATCATGAAAGTGATGAATGATACGAATGACCAGTTGTTTGTGTTCAGTTTTATAAAAGAACCTGCCCAGGTGATTTTTGATCCCGATAATAAAATCGTACTGAAAGAAGATACGTTGCTCGTAGGCGTTGAAGAGGTAACCAGTAAAAATCCTGTATTCAGTTTATTGGCCTGTACACCAAATGTAAGTTCAGATTTTACCATGATAAATTATGAACTGGCTCAAAATTGTGCAATAAGGCTCTCAGTAGCAGACATGTCAGGCAAAGAAACTGTTCTGATAAATGGGCAAACTGAAACAAGAGGACTTCACCAGTTCAAATTGAATCTTACAAATTTAAAACCCGGTATGTATTTTTGCAGACTTGATGCACTCAATTATTCAGGTGTTCAAAAATTCATTGTAATAGGCAATAGGCAAAATGGTGAATGGTGAATGGTGGGTGTTGAATAGTGAGTGGTGAATGGTGAGTGGTGAATAGTGAGTCGTGAATGGTGAAAATCTCGTGACTTGTGACTTGTGACTCTCGTGACGTTCATGACGTTTATGACGTTCATGACTAACGAACTTTATGAACTTTATAAACTATAACTGAAAAAATATGAGAAAGACGTTCATCTATTGGATATTAGCCATTATAATCACTTTGATGGCAGCAGTATATCAGAGAGTCACAGGGCCAACCTATGAAAAAAGGGAAAAAGTCATCATTGGTAGAGCCCGTTATAAAATTGACCTTCCAAGAAGTATCAGCCTTGATCATGCCTCCGAGGTGACACTTAAAATTCCTGATCCTGATATGAC
>JAPLDU010000062.1 GCA_026391255.1 Bacteroidia bacterium
GCTACGCCCTCCTTCCGTTCTACACATTTTTTTTCAATCAATTATCAACAAATAAGTAAAAAAAAGTAATTTTGTAAAAACGCTTTTCAAAATCAAGAAAATGATCGTTCAAAAAAACAAACTGGGGGGGGTGGTCAATTTAAATCGGCAGAGCATGGTCAATTTGGTCGCTGTATCCAACTGACCACGCTGCAGCTTAAATTTCTGCACCGTCTCAACAATTACTTTCTTTATCTGCTCCTTTTCATCCGGCTTCATCTCTTTGAATTGTTCATCGATTTATTTCAAACGGGGTTACCTTTTATTTTGGTCATTTATATTTATATTTTTGTTTTTAGGTTTTTTAAAATTTTACCCCCTCACCTTATTCCACGGCATCAGTCCCTGTCCGTCATCGCTCTCAAAAATATTGAAGACTTTGTCTTTTGCAAGAAAACGGTTCTTCACTGTAACAGCTTTACCATTAGTGACCTCAACTGCTATGTCAGAATCATGAACGATTTCATAGGAGCCACGCATTTTGCCGTCTTTTGTCGATTGCGAAATGGTAATAATTGCTGAGTTTTTATAAAGTTCGCGGAGATCTTTCACTTCCGATGCTCCTATCCGCATATTGTCAAGACTATCTATGAAAATGAAATTATAGGTGTTAGGTTTGACTTCATTAATCAATTCCTCGTAAGTACGCAGGTCGGCAATATACAGGTTTCTTGATTCTGCCTGATTGTTTATGAACTTGTTTTTCATTGTTTTTGAGAAGCCTTCTTCACCACTCACATAAAGTACCACACCAAAATTCTCAGCCAGGTAATTGGCAAACTGGATGGCGAAGGTTGATTTCCCCTCCCCGGCTTTGCCATGAATGACACAATAAAAGTCCACAGACGGAAGTCCGAAGAAGTCCCTCCATTTTCCTTCAAAATTTAATGCCTGATAATCAAACTGGCTCAATTGGGTGCTGCTGATTATTTTCCCTCCCGGATTAACGTTAATATCTTTTTTTACAGGTAGTTTTAAACGTTTATTAACGTTATTTTTCTCTTTTTTATCAACTTTTGCCCGTTTCACACCTTCTAATAAATCCAATAAATTGATAGGCTTTTCTGGTACTTCCTCTTCAATTTCAATAAAACGGGGAGTATGAGCCAGATCAGTTTTAAGTTGCTCTATTTCAAATTCATAAAACATCATATTAACGTTATTCGATACAGTATTAACGTTAATCTGATTCAGTCGTTCATGTTTGATTTGTTCACGACTTTCCTTAGTTACATTTTCCATGATAGTACCAAACAATGCACCCGCCGCTGCACTGACTAAATATTTTCCAAAACCATCTCCTGATTTGTCTTTCTTATTATCATCAAGAAGAATTCCCACTTTTACCCCGGCCTCTACACCATTTAAAATAATTTTAGCGTTATCATTACTTTTTAACGTTAAAGATTCATTGTATAACGTTAATTGCTCATTTTCAAGCTTCTTGTATTTTGCCATCCATTCTCTGATCTCTTTTGACAATCTTAAATATTCATCATTTTCCTTTTTTACTATGATTGTTTTTTTCTCTGGTTTCGTTGGTTCTTTTTTAACCATGTTATCCTGTACCAGTCCACGCAACTGTGACTGGAAATTTGTGTCTTCATCTGTCTCTGAGTTGTCTTCCTGCCATGAAAATGCCCGGCATGAGGAACAGCAGTACCTGGCAGTATTTCTTTTTGCGATGAATTCTTTACCGCAATGTTCACATATCTTTGTTATCATAACAAAATAAATTTTAGAACCGGCAGGTTTGGTTTCCTGCCGGTCTGTTGAGATTACTCATCGGATTCAGCCAGTTCTTCGAGCTGATCCAAGACATCACGGTCACCCCGTGAACAGATCACATTAACCAACAGGTTTCCTTCTTCCGTACTTCCTGCAATCTGGTTATCCATGTCGTTTTCACTAAGTAGTTCGGCAAATTCGACGATGTTATCCGTACATATTTCGAATTGAATTTTCATTGTTATTAGTATTAAATTGTTAATATCATGATAATTGGAATCTTGTGTCATATTACCTCACCAGGAGGTGAATTGTCAGTAAATGAATATCGCATAAGGGTGGTATCTTTTATTGATACTACTGACCTGGTTGTTTTATAAATGGTCATATCTACGTCAAATCAAGGTTACCATATCATGATTTTCCGTTCTCGATAAACTTTTCGAGGTCGGTCAACTTGTACCACCAGCTTCCGCTGCGTTTCTGCCCGGTCAATGTTCCATCCTGCCTTCGCTGCCAGAACCAGGTAGTGCTGCGGTGAAGCAATTTCTTTGCTTCCTGTTCAGAAATCCAATCACCGATCTGGTTGTGTTAGGGTTCTTTCCTGGACAATAACCCGATGATCAAGTCCATCTTTTGTGACTGTTCCTCTATGAATTCCTGCGGAACAAGTACCATAGGTTGATAATTTTTATTTTCCATAACGTTGTTTATTTAGTGTGAATATTCTATTATATGTTCTAATTTAATAATCAAAAAATTTTATTTCTCGTAAGATATTAATATTTTATCAATTACAGCTATCATTTCATTTGTATGTTCGTCGCTTTCTGCTTTTTCTTTCATCATCTGCCTGACTTCTTGCATATGGGTTCCATTCACCCAATCAACCAGAACCGGGAAGTTCCAATCCTTAAATCCTTCATAATAACCAATAGTTTTAAATAAATCACCCGTTTCCAATTGTTTTTCTGATAACCAGGTCTTATTGAGAAATGTTTTAGTCAATTCGTAGTATTCTTTTGAGATAGCTATTTGCAGCTTTAGTTCTTCATTCATATGCTGATCGAAAGTCGGGTACATTTTATTTAATATGGTAAAAATAACAAACGCTCCCCTATCGTATATTTTGAAATTCAAAGCACTGAAAATTAGAGGGCAGTGAACCATCACATAACGACGTAACTCTTTAATTAGAAACCGGCCAAGCAAATCGTGGATACTGGTGATGTACAACCGATACTTATCATTAAATCCTTTCAGGTCATAGTCTTCACCATACTTGCTAATTTCGTAATTCATTATTTTACGAATGTAGTTTTCGTCGGTACGTTTTAAGTGAATATATGTAGTATTCAACTGATCAATTGTTTCATGTTCTATGGGTATTTGGTCATTGATCATGCTTTTAAACTTTGTATTGTTCTGGTTGTATATTACCTGAACATATGTTGAATACACCAGTCCTTCACGAATTATTTTGTTGTTTGATTGTTCAGTAAATTCAAAGGTTTCCCTCCTGTTTTTATTCAGATAATATTTTACCGTAATCTTCTTTGCCATAAAAAACACTTTTTACATTTAAAGACTGCAAAAATATAAAATGGTTGCATATGTTGTTAGAACTTTCTGTTAAATATTTCAATATATTATTAATGGATTGATTTTCTTTCATTTAATCACATAGTCTTTCTCCGGCTTTTATTATTCACCGTCTTATAACATAAAATAGAATGGTGAAAGGTGGGTTAATGCAATTATTTACAGGAATTTGATATTATTCTTTGAGTAGTAAGTGGATGAAAACAAAAAACCGCTTGCAAATTGCTTGCAAACGATTTTATCAAATCTTCTGTAACCCTTGTGATCCCGGCGGGATTCAAACCTGCAACCTCCTGATCCGTAGTCAATCCGCAGGGTACTATCGTAAATTATTAATATTTTTATATAGTCTGATATACTGCTTATTAATATTTTTCATTGTCTGTTTTCCTATCCTTTTTTGTTGCATTTGATCGAATTTGTATGTACTTTTGTATGTCCCAAAATAATGGGACATACAATGGCAATTAAATATAAGGTAACAACAGCTATTATTCTGGAAACCAGAAAGAACAATCAAAATGGTACGCATCCGGTAAAGCTCCGGATCACCTTTGATCGTGTGCAAAAATATTACAGTGTAGGTATTTCTTTGACCCCTGAAGATTTTGATAAGGTCATGTTTGATCCCAAACCAAGGGGTGATTTCAAGGAAAGGAAAATACTCCTGAACAGCATTGAGGAAAAGGCTTTGGAAGTCATACATGGGATGGAAGAGTTCTCCTTCCCTGAATTTGAGAATCTGTTTCTTTCTAAGAAGTCGGACAAAAGCGATGTTTTTGTCTGTATTCAGGAATTCTCAGATATTCTGAGGAAAGATGAAAGGATAGGCACTGCTGACAGTTATAAGTGCAGTATGAATTCGCTGAAGCAGTTTGTTAAAAAGGAGAAATTGCTGTTTACATCCATCACTCCTGAATTCCTGAAACAATATGAGAAATGGATGCTGAACAACGGAAAATCAATGACCACAATTGGCATTTACCTTCGGAGCCTGCGGACCATATTCAATGAGCAGATCCAGGCCGGCAATCTGAAATTGGAGCAATATCCCTTCGGGAAACGCAAGTACCAGATTCCTGCTGGCCGGAATATTAAAAAGGCTCTGACCCTTGATGATGTTGCCAAAATCTACAATTACGAAGTAATAACCGGTACGATTGAGGCTAAGTCGAAGGATTACTGGTTGTTCAGTTACTTCTGCAATGGGATAAACATGAAAGACATAGCTTTACTTAAATATCAGGATATTGATGAAGAGAAAATCATCTTTAACCGGGCAAAGACGATACATACTTCACGCAAGAATTCCAAACCGGTCATTGTAGTTTTGTTTGATGAAATCACTGAGATTATTGACCGCCTTGGGAATAAACCGGCTAAAGAGAATCAGTATGTATTCCCCATCCTGAATGACACGATGACACCAGAAATGAAACATGCCAGGGTGAAGCAGGAAATTCAGAACACCAATAAATATATCCGTCGTATTGCCAAAGCAGCAGGTATTGAAAAGGATATTACCACCTATACTGCCCGTCATACCTATTCCACAGTTCTGAAACGTTCCGGGGCAAGCATTGAGTTCATCTCTGAAAGTCTCGGGCATAAAAACATTGCTACAACTGAATCATATCTTGATTCGTTTGAGATTGACATTAAAAAGGAATTTGCCAAAAAGTTGACTGCATTTAAGAAATTGTGAAATTGAAAACTACATTTTGTCAATTAACTTAGTGATCACAAGTTCAAAAGCTTCATCCTGATCATATATCTCAGATTTACTGATTAATCCCGTAATGTCACTTAAAAACTCTCCGTCAACTCTCTTTCTTTGAATATTTTGAAAGTACTCTTTTTTTGTTGGGATCGCTTTATTAAGTGAAAAACTCATATATTCATGATAGCATTTCAGTATCAGCGTCAAATCGGGGTCCATTATTGTAAGTGCTTTCCACAGATCAAACAAATCCCTGCCTTTTCGTCTTTGGTACAGGGCTCTGAGTTTTGTACCTAAAAGTTCTTCCAGGTGATAAGTCATCAGTTTACATTCTTCATCAAACCATGATGATGAAACAGTAAAAGACTCGTTAACCCAGCCTAAAACAGAAAAATGCTCTCTGCAATTTATTTCAACTTTTAATCTCAGCTTTTGCAACGGAGGAATTTCAGAATCAAACCTGAAATACAGTGTGTTATTATTTAATTTGGAAGCAACACTTGATTTTCCAAGAAAGGAAAGTGCATTTTGCAAATGTAAGATCGTTTCTTTTATTGGCTCCGCTCGCATCTGTACCAGGTCAATATCTTCAGAATATCTAGGTTGTGAGGGCAGGAAAAGTTTATACAATGCAGTTCCACCTCTGAAAGCAAGATTTTTTGAAAGAAAATCATCTTTAAAAATTTCTACAATTGCCCTAGAAATAACAAGGTCATGCTCGACCTGTTCATTTGTCTGCCAAAGTACTTTGTTACTCCATTCAGTAATATATGCTTCAGGTATCATGATTCTATGTCAATTTCAGTGTTTATTTCAATCTTCCATTTACCATTTATATCAGAATATTCTTTTGATCCGGAAGCTTTCAGAGGTATTAGAGAAAATTTCAATCCTGCTTTTTGACTAAGTTGGATAATTCTTTCAGCAAGAACTTTATTCTTAAGGACTTCTTCAAATATATAACCGATTCGCTGTAATGCGGAAACCGATGAAAACATGATAAATTCCTCATTAATGTCTTTTGGTTTAATGATTTCCAATAATTCATAAATAACTTCAGACGCTCTGTTTAATCCACCTGTTCTTTTTTCATAGCTGATCAAATCAAGTGCAGTAAGAATTGGTTTTGAAACGGTTATAAAACCGGTTGTCGTTTTTTTCTTTTCCGTTAACGATACAGGTGGCATTTTCCTGGTACTGATATAGTTTATTCTTACTCCTTTTTTATGGGTTGCTCTTAACACAGGATATTCTGTCACTACAAAATATTCCTGTGGTTGTTGATGTGATGAGCCGTGTAACGCGGCTGCATTCAATAATCCCACATAGTATTTTCTGCCCAGGTAGGTCATCAATCCGTCAATGAACATTGAAGCCGGCAGTATTCCCATTGACTGGTATTGCGGTGATACAATTACATAGTAGGACTTGAACACTGAGACAACTTTTTGTTTTCGTACCAACCTGTTAAGCGATTGTTTGATAGCTGCGGCACTGTCTTTTTGAAAATGATCCCTGACCTCCTCCAGGTTAAATGAATATTTACCTTTTGAAAGGCATTGATCAACCCAATTCTCTAATTTCAAATACTGATTACCAGAATTCATTTCAGATAATTTTTGCGAAAGATAACACTTTTTGATACTTTTCGCAAAATATAATATTCTACGAAAAATTATCTGAAGTGGTAAGTTGGACTGGTCAGTTCGGGTTTCTCTTTTGAAGGTGATACTATTTCGGTCTTAACCTGAATGAAGCCTTCTATCCCATGACTGTCCTGAGATTATAACAACTAACAAGTTTGTAAGTTACAATTTTGTTAGTTGTGATTTTACCTGAATATTAGCCATATATATTACCCAGTTCTTGAAAACTTACCTTTCCTTGCCAGAAATTCATCAGTACCATGCCTGATCTCATCTACTGTCTTTCTCCTGCCCTGCCCTAGCCATTTGAGCAGTTCTTCACTTTTAAAATATAGCTTCTTCCCTTGCTTGTAGTAGGGAACCTGCCTTTTGCCAACCAGTGTATAAATGTTTTGCTTTGATTTCATCAGGATTCTGCTGGCGCCATCAATGTCAACATATTCGGGTTCCTGTTTTGAGCTTTGTTTGAAATCTCCGTTACTCAGGACTTCCATAACTCCTTCTTTTACCAGATTCCTAATATCTGATTCGCTCAATGACGATAAAATGATTTTATCCATTCTGTTTATATTTAATTGATTTATAATATTCTTGCATTAGTATTTGATTTTTCATTTTCAACAGCAGGTTTGTTCAAGCCCTTATTTTTATATTTTCAACATTTGATCTCATTTTCTTATGTTTTTACAATTATAAATATGTATTCATGCAAATCTGCCTTATTCGTTTAGTTCGTTTAAAAATAGGTTAGTTCGACTTATTTTCGATTAATTCGTTTTAAATTGGTTTATTTTCTGATAGGATAAGGGAACTTCATCACAAATTCGATTTCCGGCTTTGATTTTTGTCAGCCATCGGATCATAATTCCCGGACACATGAGCATTTGGAAACCATTGAATTCCAAGTTAACTTTTTCAAGAGCCTTGGATATCCGGTGGATGATATTTTTTACTGAACTCAGCCTGATACCTGGCTTGCTAATTTCCAATCTTATCTTCTTAATATTTTTCATTTCATTTAAATTAAAAATTTCACAATGCAAGAATACGACAGTCCGAATGACCGTAATCTATAAACAGGGGTGAACAGGGGTAAACTGAGGTAAAAGGGGGTATTCATGTCATTACCCCGGCGGTTAAAGGCTTATTTCAACAAATGAACAAAATTCTGTACAATCCTATCTGACTGTAATTCTGCACATATCATATATTCTGTTCTTTTTTTTGTTCAAAATCCGGTGAGAATTTCAAATTTATTGCAATCCCCATGTTTGTTGATAAAACCAGAAAACTGTGGTGATGACTGTGGAAAAAACTGTGGAAAAAACTGTGGAAAAAATTGTGGAAAAAACGTCGGGGAAAATTCTGGAATTAATTGCATCCAACAATATTATTACTATTCCGGAATTATCATCTATCTTAGGAATATCCGAAAGTTCAGTTGAAAGGAATATTCAAAAATTGCAATCAGAAAAGAAACTAATAAGACAAGGGGCTGCAAAAGGAGGTCAATGGGTTGTGTTAATCTAATAATATATTTTCAGGTGATCCTCTCATCCAACGCATCCTTCCAAACAACAAACCCCTTTTTATTATCCGAATAATCGTGTACAATCCGGCTGAAATTATCCGGCAAGGTTACAAGAAAGACTTGTCTTCCTTCATTCCTGATAATGTTCAACTGCCGGTCAATTTCATTCAGTTCGGTTTTTAGTTTTTTCTTGTCTTTTACTATGTGCCAGATGTAAGTTGCTTCTTCTGTATCAAGTGTTTCCAGTACAATATGAAAATGCGTCCTGCCCGTCAGCAGAAAAACAAATGAGAACGGGCTCAGTACAAAACGGATCTTCAGTTTACTTTTGTCATGATGCTGTGCAAGATACTTTAATTGCCTGCTATGCCTGTAATTCTTGCTACTCAGGATGTCTTCCAGAAGTTCTTCGCCGGAATTGTACAGATTGTTCCTGCTTTGTTCATTTCCCTGCAACTGATCAATGTCTAACAAGTTCTGTTTTAAATCAGGTTGATAATTCCCGGATAACATATTTCTGGAAATAAAAGTGAACTTTACACTATCAATTACTTCCCTGTTAATTTTATCCAGATCGGCAGAAGTAGCCATTTGTGAAACCAGCTTCCCACCTTCAAACTCAGCCTGAACTTCAATATTTACAATTTTCGACTTTAACTTTCTTGAAAAATAGGGTTTCAATACTTCAAACTCCGGCCTGATGTCCGGGTTGTCTATTTCAAACTCAAGTTCAGTATTCATTTCCGGAATTGTGTACTTAAATGCCATTCCGCCAAACCGGAATTCAAGATCATCCATTGCAAGCTTTAGCTTTTTCTCAATGGTGATTACCCTTCCGGTATTTTGTTCACTCAGATCATCAAACAGGGTACGTTGTTTCTCAATCTTTCTGTACCAGATGTTTCGTTTCAGGAACATCTGGTTCAGGTAATCAATTTTGATATCCCTGTAATCGTAAATAACCTGTGTGACTTCAGAACGCTGCACCCTTCCGATGTACTGGATTAGCTTTCCTTTAAACGAAAACGGATACACAAGAAAAAGGCAAGCGGCATTTTGCAGATCAGTCCCTTCACCAAAAAACTGTCCGGTGGTGATCAGTACCTGGTAATTCCCTTCCCGTAAGACTTTCCATTTTGAATTCCGGCTGTTTTCTGAATCTTCGCCACTTAATGCAATGGTTTCATATGACTGTTTCAGATACTGAAAAAGGGATTCAATGTGCTCTTTCCTTTCTGTGATGATCACCACTTTCTTACCAGTTTTCAGTTCTGCGTTGATGTCGTCATGAATAAGCCTGTTCCGGGCAGAATCATGAACCAGGATTTTTGAAAGCGTTTCAAAATTATCAGTTTTCGGGTTGAAAGGCACATCCAATCCGGTATCTCTGATAATGATCCTGGCAGTCTTTGTAGTTGTGATCTTTTCTGGCTTGACTTCTGCAATGATCTCACCCAGGTGAATGAATATGAGTTTCCCGTCATTGTACTTTCTGAATGGTGTGGCTGTCAGACCATATAAATAATATGTTCCGATCTTAGAAACGGCATTTCTGTATGTCTCAGCAGGGATGTGATGGCACTCATCAACGATAATGCAACCAAAAGCATCGAGGAGTTTTTCCGTGCCCGGCTTTTCAATTTCTTTTGAAAGACTCTGGATCATGGCAATGGTAATCTGTTTGCCAATCCTGGTTTTACCCTGCCCTATGCTTCCGATTTCATTTTTAGGTATTCCCAAAAATGCCTGGATCCGCTCTATCCATTGCTCTGCAATTTGTTTTCGGTGAGTAACGATCAGGGCTGGTTGCTTTTTATCGGCAATGATTTTCAGTCCGATCACAGTTTTTCCCGAACCCGGCGGAGCCACGATCACTCCCATGTCTTTCCTGGAAATGCAATCCATTACATATTGTTGATGTTCTTTAAGTTGAGCACTGAATGTATATGCAACATCCTGTAGCTTTTTCCTTTCATCCCTGAAATCAAATTCAATGTTATTATCCCTGCAAAATCGGATCAACCTGCCGGTAAAACCTCTCGGAACAACCACCTCATTTCCGGATTCTTCCTCAAACCTGTACCAGCGTTCAGTCCCGAAAGTATTCTTGCCGATCTTTTTCCTGATAATAAATTCGCTATTGATAAAGTTGAGTTCTTCTTTCAGAAAATTAGTCAATAATGCCGGTATCCTGTCAGTATTCAATCTGACAACATTGCTCAGGGCAATAGTCAGTTTGTTTGTACTATTCTGAGGCAAAGTGTTATTTGCAGTATTCTGAGGACTGGAACTAATAATGGTCTGATAAAGAATATCCAACTCTGATGTTGAAATTCTGCGGATTGAACTCAGAAACTCCCACTGGTCGGGATAGGGCATGTTTGTACCAATTTCAATAAAACAACTGTTGCCTTGTTCCCAGGTTTTTCTAAACAATGGCAAGGCGATCAGGTTACCCAATCCTTTCCCTGAATGCATATCCTGGTTCGGGAACAGCCTGTCAAAACTGGAATTCTTATCGAACTTTGAAAAAATCCCTGTCTTCTCCAATATGGAAAGGATGATCTTCCTGCTTCTGTTTGCAGGATAAGCCTGCCCGAAGAAAATCCAGACATGTCCTCCTTTTCCGGAACGAGATCGTTCAAGGTAAGCCGGTATTCCTAATCCATTACATGCCTCAATAAAAATTCGGCATTCATCATACCAGTTATCCTTATCGAAATCAGCGGCAATGAACCATGAGGTATTATCTTCCAGTAATGGATACAGCCCGATGAGTTGTTCACCATTCAAATGCCTGGCAATTTCCAGATCGGATAAAGGTAAATAACTCTTTTCGGAATAACTCTGGAAAGAGCCTCCCTTCATTTTATGAAGCTTGTACAAGTAAGGATCATAAAAATAGGCAGGCATGTAACCACTTTTATCCCCTTTCTCCCACCTTCTGGCAAATACATCTTCCCGGCCTTTGAAGACAGACCTGAACAAATGGATATGATCTGAAGATATTTCGTTCATACAGAGCAAAGATAGGAATTTGACGGAGGCTGTTCAGAAATGTGTGTCAAAGTAATTTTACAATAATAACTTTGACAAATGGAAAAACGTAAAAGAGAAAAACGACAGAGATTAGAAGATTTAATACCGGATGAAAACAAGAGAGCAGAAGTAATGACCCGTTTA
>JAPLDU010000052.1 GCA_026391255.1 Bacteroidia bacterium
AAATATAACGATGGCACAGCAATACCATTGGTAATCTATAATTCAGAATGGTACAATCTTACAACGCCTGGATTCTGTTGGTATAACAATGATTTGCAATATAAAAATACCTATGGCGCTTTATACAATTGGTATGCTGTAAACACGGGGAACCTTTGCCCTACAGGATGGCATGTACCAAGCGATGCAGAATGGACCCAATTAACTGATTTTCTTGGTGGTGAAAATGTTGCCGGGGGAAAACTAAAAGAGACGGGAACAACTCACTGGTCAAGTCCTAATACCGGCGCTGACAATTCCAGCGGTTTTAGTGCTTTGCCTGGCGGCGCCCGGGCCGACGATGGTACGTTCAACGATCTCAGCCATACCGACGACTTGTGGTCGGCTACCGAGTATATTGCTTTAACCGCCTGGACCCGCGACCTGCGTTACAACAACGCACATGTAGGCTTGAGCTGCTACTATGGCAAGTCCTTTGGCTTTTCGGTTCGCTGTATTAAGGACAATTGAATTAATAAAGTAAAAGTTTATTGTGATTTGAACAAAACTTCAAATACTGATTTTATAAACCTCCGGACGAATTTAGTTAAGATTCCGAGACAATATTGTCCAAATAATCAAAATATGTCGTTCCTACGGAACTTGATTCTAAAGAGTAAATTATTTTCTACCAATATATTATCCCTAACGGGATAGTCACATAGTGACTTAACATCGGTAGAATTAATGCCAACCTTAAAGTTAAGTCCCGTAGTGGACGAAATATTGTCAGTTCCCGTCATTGCCTGACTTGGATTCATTCATTAAATATTTTACCGGACAACAGTGATTCCAAAAATAATTTATTCAATGTCTGATAATATAAGCGAGAACCTAAGCCACCAATGATATTTCCCAAAACATTCGTATTTTTGCAGAATATATGCCAAAGATATTTGAATATTTCGGACTGGTATTTTTATAGAAAAATGCTTATCCCCTTCAGACAAGTAAAAATATTAGTTATTATTATTGCATTGAGAAAAGTTGAAAAATAACTTTCATACTTTTTATTTTTTTACCACATAGTTACATAGAAACATAGGTTAAACATAGACTTACCCATTATTTACCTCGGTACTTGTGAATAATAACTATGTGTTTTACTATGTATCTATTGTGTCTATGTGGTAAAAAAATGACAATATTTTAAAATAATCTTCAACCTGTCTGAAGGGAATAAGCAATATAGAAAATTGTAAATAAATAGTTGGATATTATGGTATTGAATAAAAAACCAGGCTTCGAGAGAATAACAAGGAAGATTTAATTCTGCTGTTTGCACAATTGAATATTTTTCTATCTTTGCCCGCTCATTTAAATTTTTATAAAATTTTGTAAAGTATGTCAAATCAGTATGAAACCGTTTTCATTTTAACTCCCGTTTTGTCTGAGGTCCAGATGAAGGAAGCGGTAAAGAAGTTTCGGAAGGTTCTCACCGACAATGGCGCTGAGATCATCCATGAGGAAGACTGGGGCTTGCGTAAGCTTGCGTACCCTATCCGCAAAATGTCGAATGGGTTTTACAACCTGATCGAGTTCACCGGCGAGAGTAAGATAATCGATACCTTAGAGATTGCTTACCGCCGCGATGAAAGAGTAATCCGTTTTCTTACCACGAGAATGGAGAAATATGCCGTGGAATGGGCAGTAAAAAAGCGCAGCGGGAAGAAACCCGTTATTGCTGATGATGAACCGGTCAATGTTATTAATGAAAAGGAGGAATAAGCCATGGCAACAAATCAGAGTGAAATCAGGTACCTGACACCCCCTACCATCGAAGTTCAGAAAAAGAAATTCTGCCGATTCTTAAAAAGCGGAATCAAATATGTTGATTATAAAGACCCAGAGTTTCTGAAAAGATTTTTAAACGAACAGGGTAAAATATTGCCCCGCCGTATTACCGGAACTTCTGTTAAATACCAGCGTAAAGTGTCTGTTGCGATTAAGAAAGCAAGACACCTTGCCATGTTGCCATATGTTACCGACCTTATGAAATAATAGAAGGAGAGAAAGATCATGCAAGTCATATTAAAAGAAGATATTGATAAATTGGGTCACAAGAATGAGATCGTGACAGTAAAACCCGGCTATGGAAGAAATTTCCTAATTCCCAAAGGATTGGCTATTCTTGCAATTCCATCGGCTAAAAAAGTCCACGAAGAAAATATACGCCAGAGAGTTCATAAGGAAGAAAAAATCATGCTGACAGCCCAGCAATTGGCCGAACAGTTAAAGAGCAAGAAGTTGCGTATCGGAGCCAAGACAAGTTCCACCGGTAAGATCTTTGGTTCTGTAAATACCATCCAGATTGCAGAGGCTATTTCAAAGAAAGGCTTTGAGATCGACCGTAAGAATATTGTGATTCATGAGGAAGATGCTATTAAAGAAGTGGGCATGTACAAAGCCACCATTAAGCTTCACAAGGATGTAAAAGTAGATATCGAATTTGAGGTTTTCTCCGAATGAAAAACAAATTTGAAGATTTGAAGATTTGAAAATTTGAGGATAAAAACCATTACTATAAGTACTTATTCGTGAAATAGTTTGGATTAAAGTCAATATTTCAATGTTTTGCTTTGCACTTGTTAACTAAAATTTATTTATAATCAGTGAGTTATATTTTATATCCAAAAAATCGCACTTTCTTTAGATACTAATGTGAACTATCGAATAATCAAATCATTTTCAAATCTTCAAATTTTCAAATCTTCAAATCATTGTTTTGATCTGACGGCCACTGCATCCATTTCCACCAGTGCGCCGAGTGGCAGACCGGCTGCCGCCAAAGCAGCGCGGGCCGGAGCATTTTCATAGAAATATTTTCCGTAAACTTCATTCATTCCCGGATAAAGGCTCATATCAGCAATCATGCAGGTGATCTTTACCATGTCATCAATCTGATAACCGGCAGCTTCAAGGATAGCCAGCATATTACTGATAACCCTGTCGGTCTGTTCCTTTATCCCGCCTTCCACCAGTTTGCCGGTTGCCGGATCGAGAGCAATCTGTCCTGAAATATATAATGTACTGCCGGCTTCCACAGCCTGATTATAAACGGCAGCAGCCCTGGGAGCTTTGTCAGTTTTTATGATGCGTTTCATATTAATTCCTTTTTCCGCAATATTAAGCAAAATCAGGCAATAGGAATTACGAGTTACGAGTTACGAGTTACGAATTACGAATTACGAGTCATGAGTTACGAATTACGAATTACGAGTCATAAGTTACGAATTACGAATTACGAGTCATGAGTTACGAATTACGAGTTGTGAACTTTATGAATTTTATAAACTTTATAAACTTTATGAACTTTACAAACTTTATGAACTTTACGAACTTTATGAACTTTACAAACTTTATGAACTTTACGAACTTTACGAACTTTATGAACTTTCTGAACTTTACAAACTTTATGAACTTTACAAACTTTATGAACTTTCTGAACTAAATCTGTATTTTTACCAGCCGAATAATATGGAATAATGGACCTGCAGGTTTTTTTACCGTTTATATTGTACTTCCTCATTCTTACGGGAGTAGGTATTTATGTATCCGGGTTTTCGTCAAAGGGACTGAATCAGTATTTCCTGGGCGGAAGGCAATTACACCGGTATGTGGTGGGGTTGTCGGCTGTTGTCTCCGGGCGCAGTGCCTGGCTGCTCCTCGGATTTACCGGTATGGTTTTCAGCATGGGAATTTCCGCTGCTTGGGCAGTTGTAGGTTATATTTTTGTTGAGTTCCTGATGTTCAGGTACTTTGCACCAAAATTCCGGAAATTCGCAGGTAAAAACGATTGCATCACTATTCCTGATTTCTTTGCTGCCAGATTCGACGACAGGTCAGGGATACTCAGGATCATTCTTGCCGTAGTTTTCGTGATTTTCATGACATCTTATGTGTCTTCACAATTCCTGGCAGGCGGCAAAGCCTTATTTGCCTATTTTGACATTTCACCGCCCCTGGGAATTGTCATTACCGCAGTGGTTGTCCTGTTTTTTACCCTGCTCGGTGGATTCATGGCTGTTACACTGACCGATGTATTACAGGGAATAGTCATGATATCAGCGCTTATCCTGTTGCCGCTTATCTGCATATTTTACCTGGGTGGCTGGCATGCAGTTTATTCCGACATAATCTCCACTTCAGGACATTTCTTTAATCCAACCGCTCTTTCCCTCGGTACTTTTGCAGGCTTCCTCGGTATCGGACTGGGTTCTACGGGTAATCCCAATATCCTTGTCAGGTACATGGCTATCAGGGACCCAAAGCAATTTGCATGGATCGCTGTGTTTGGAACCATTGTCAATATTCTGATGGCAGGTGGAGCCTTGCTGATCGGGCTCGTTGGCAGGGCTTATTTCACCAATATTGATTTTCTGCCCGGCCAGGATGCTGAAATGGTTTATATGTCTTTGTCATCCGAACTTCTTGATCCTATCATTGTAGGTTTATTGCTGGCGTCAGTTTTTGCTGCTATTACCTCAACGGCTGACTCTCAGCTTCTGATTGCCACATCAGGCATAGTTAGGGATATTTACCAGAAATTCGTACACAAGGGTGAAAAAATGACCGGCAAACAACTCATTACTGTAAGCAGATGGGTGGTTACTGCCCTGGTAATTATTGCTATGATATTGGGATTTTGTGTAAAGGACCTGGTATTTTGGTTTGTTTTGTTTGGCTGGGCCGGACTGGGTGCGTCGCTGGGTCCTGCTGTTCTGCTTGCCCTGTTCTGGAAGCGAACTACCAAAGAAGGAGTAATGGCCGGCTTTATTGCCGGTACTGTCACGGTGATCGTCTGGAAAACAATCCCTGTTCTAAGTAAAATGATTTATGAATTGATCCCTGCTTTCATCATATCTTTTATCCTCATCATCATTGTCAGCCTCGTATCCGCGAGAATGAAGAAATGCTGCTGAAATTCAGTGATAATGGCCGGGAGTCTCCGGATGAATGGTTACCTCTGCATTGCTGATCCTGAGTTTTATTTCATCTTCTATCGAATCACAGATATCATGTGCATCTTTGAGTGAAATATTTTCAGGCATTTCAAGGTGAAAATCAACAAATTTATTATTGCCGGACCTTCGTGTACGCAAGTGATGATGAGTGTAGGAAAATTTCCGGATAGCAGATTCAATGATTTCCAGTTCATCATCTGAAAGAGAGTTATCAAGCAATGGCGAATATGCGTTTTTAAACAACCTCAAAGCTTCTTTCAGAATAAATAAAGCAACTATTATGGCTACGACCGGATCGAGGAAATGTAAGCCTGTCAACCGTATCAGGATCAGACCAACGGCAACTCCCGCTGAGGTGTACACATCAGTTCTCAAATGCAGGGCATCGGCTTCCAGTGCAACAGATTCCGTTTCTCTGGCTACTTTATACAACTTTCCTGAAATAATGATATTTATGATAGCAGAAATTATCATCACCCCTATTCCCAGTTCAATGGATTCCACAGTTTTATTCTGAAGTATTTTTGAAAATGCTTCATAGATGATCCATCCTGCGGCAATAAATATCAATATAGCCTCAATTACCCCTGAAATATTCTCGAATTTGCCGTGTCCGTAAGGATGCTGATCATCCGGCGGCTGGTCGGAAATTCTTACTGAAAAAAATGCAATTACCGACGCAACCAGGTCAACGGTTGAATGAACAGCTTCAGAAATGATACTCACCGATCCGCTGATCAGTCCTACTGTCAGTTTCATTATTATCAGTGAGAAATTTGAAATAATTGAAAGTCTTGCTGTTTTTACTTTCTTATTCATAGTTCATTCTGAAATTGAGAAACCGTTTTGAATTTTAATAAAGCTAATTTAATGAATTATTTTTCTGCCACAAAGGCTCTAAGACACAAAGGTTCACTAAGATAATATTTCAGTAAATGAGTACTTTGTGCTCCTTGGTGTCTTAGTGACTTGGTGGCAAAATATAAAATGAAAAATTCAAAACAGTTTCTGAAAGTATTATTATATTTCTTTAATTAAAATGCTAGTAATAATATTAAGCCGAAATTTATTTATTACATAAATAATGTTTAATCCACTAAATATCATTTTATTATATTCGTAAATCGTTCCGCCTCCGGCGGATCGTAATTCTAAAATAAATATAATCTGTCAGATTCCGTCAAGCGCCATTTCTACAAGCTTTTCGGCCTGTCCGATAGAACGACTTTCAGCATAAATCCTGAGTATTGGTTCTGTATTTGATTTACGCATATGCACCCATCCTTCGCTGAAATCGAGTTTTACACCGTCGGTATCATTTATGATCACGCCCGGTGTATTTTTGAATTTATTCTTCAGCTTATCCAGCATTTCATCAGGAGAATCCTCGTTTGTCAGCGGCAGTTTCTTTTTTATGATGTGATATTCAGGATAAGTTGATTTCAATTGAGAACAGCTAAGATTTGATTTTGCCAGGTTACTAAGAAAAAGGGCAATACCCACCAGGGCATCACGACCATAATGCAATGCGGGAAATATCACTCCTCCGTTTCCTTCACCGCCGATAACCGCATTGCATTTCTTCATCTGTTCCACAACATTGACTTCTCCCACGGCGGATGCAAAATATTCATTCCCGTTTGCCAGGGTAATATCCCGGAGGGCGCGGGTTGATGACAGGTTTGATACTGTATTCCCCGGTGTCTGGCGCAGAACATAATCAGCAACTGAAACCAGGGTGTACTCCTCACCAAACATTGAACCATCTTCACAGACGATAGCCAACCTGTCAACATCAGGATCGACCACAAATCCAAGATCAGCTTTGTACCGGATGACCATTTCTGAAATATCTGTCAGATGTTCCGGCAACGGCTCGGGATTATGAGGGAACCGGCCGTCAGGCTCACAGAATAACCTGTGTATGGTCTTTACCCCTAATGCTTCAAGCAGCTCGGGGATGACAATCCCGCCCACAGAATTGACCGCATCAACCACAACAGTAAAACCTGCCTGCCTGATGGCCGGAACATCAACGCATGGTAAACTTAAAATCTTCTGAATATGAAATTTATGATAACCGTTCGTATCAGCATAACTGCCAAGATGATGACTGTCAGGATAGGATATTTTTGAGAAGATATTTTCATTATCAACCATTTCGAGGATGATGTGTCCGTCGTTGTCCGATATGAACTCTCCCTTGTTATTCAGCAACTTCAGGGCATTCCATTCGCCCGGGTTGTGACTTGCGGTGACGATGATACCACCGTCAGCATTTTCATTCATAACAGCCATTTCAACTGTCGGGGTGGCAGCAAGGCCGGTATCAATTACATCAATGCCTGAACCCATTAAAGTACCCGTAACGAGTTTGGAGACCATGTTTCCGGAAATACGGGCATCCCTTCCGATCACTACTTTTGGATGTTTAGTTATGGAATTTTGCTTAATCCACCAGGCATATGCTGCTGTGAACCTCAATATATCCACCGGGCTTAGTCCTTTACCGGCAGTTCCGCCAACGGTTCCCCTGATACCTGAAATTGATCTGATCAATGTCATATGCCGTCTGATTTTTTATCTTACAAATCTAAGCTCATTATCCTTCATCACAAAAAAGAGGAGTAAAATAATTTAATTAGAGTCTGTACATAATATTCAATATTTTGATTAACGAATATCGATTAACGATTTTAGATTTTTGATGTTATCATTAAATCAGATGATTACATTTACTTCATAAATCAGAAATCGTTAATCCTTGTTCTTAAATCAAAAAAGAATGACTTTAAAGACAAGCACTAATTAATCAGGCTGAAAGGCTTTTAGAGTAAGTATCAGGTATCAGGACAAATAGTGAAAAAAACGATTATTAATTGAATATCATTTTCTTAAATATCTGACAGGCTATAGTCTAATGGTCTAAAAGCCTACGGTCTATAATCGAAACGACTCAACAGTCATAAATTAATATCAAATCATATTATTTTACGTTAAGTGGAGTTATTAATGCTGAAAAATGTACTTTTGCAGCGATGTCGAAAGTATTTCTTATTAATGAGAAATGCACCGACGTGACAGGTAAAAACGGGACTATTAATGAAAAAAGTTTTTTCTTGTCAGATTAACAGGCGATAATTATCCATTAAAGAATGATTGGTTAATTATCAGCATAATAATAAATTAATTAATTTTTTTTAAACTAATGGAAAACGATTTTAACAAATCCGATTCATCAGAAAATCGTGGTTACAGAGGTAACAAATCCTATCAGGGCAATGACCGTTCAAGCCGTCCTTATTCAGGCAATGACCGGAATAATTCAGGTAATGACCGTGGAAATCGTCCTTACTCAGGAAACGACCGGAATGGCCCGGGTAATGACCGTGGAAACCGTCCCTATCAGGGCAATGACCGTAATGAAGGTAACAACAGGGGTAATTTCCAGAAAAGAAATTCGCAGCCTTACAACAGACCTGGCTCAAACGGTTCTGATAAATATGGTGGAAAACCTCAGTATGGTGTTAGGAAACCACCTCCTTTCGGTTTTCAGAAAAAGAAAAAGGAAACGGTTCAGAACCAGGAATTTCCTCCCGATTATGAAATGCGTCTCAATCGTTTTCTTTCTGCAGCCGGGGTTTGCTCACGTCGTGAAGCCGATAAATTTATCAAGGCCGGAGTAGTTACTGTTAATGGAACAGTAGTGGAAGAAATGGGAATAAAAGTAAAAATGTCTGATGATATCAGGTATAACGGTGTAAAGCTGATCCCTGAAAAGAAGATTTACCTGGTACTTAATAAACCCCGGAACTATATCACCACGGCTAATGATCCTCATGCCGACAAAACCGTTATGGATCTTGTGAGGAATGCAGGTAACAGACGGTTATTTCCTGTAGGCAGACTCGACCGGCATACCACCGGTGTGCTGATCTTTACCAATGATGGCGATCTGACCAAAAAACTGACCCATCCGAAAAGTAATGTTAAGAAGATCTATCATGTATATCTTGATAAACCTCTCACCAATGATGACTTCGACAGGCTATCCGATGGTCTTGAACTGGATGACGGTTTCTTCAAACCAGACCTTGTGGGTTTTGTGAAAGATGATGACAAACGACAGCTGGGCATTGAAATACATTCTGGCCGTAACAGGATTGTCAGACGATTGTTCGATCATATGGGCTACAAGATAAAAAAACTTGACAGGGTCTATTTTGCCGGCGTCACAAAGAAAAAACTCGGCCGTGGAAGGTGGCGTTTCCTTTCAAAACAGGAAGTTTATTCGCTCGAGATGGGTGGACATGTCAGAGAAAATAATGATCGCAGATGAAAAGCAGATTTGAAAATTTGTGGATTTGAAAATTTGAAGATTGAGTTCACTTCGAAAAGACTTTATTTCTTAAACCAATTAGGCTAAAGCCATGTATTTCACCGATTTGGCTTGTTACAGGACTTTATTCCAAATTTTTCATTTTTCTGAGTTGACTCAATGATAAAATTATCAAACATCCTCAAATCTTCAAATTTTCAAATCTTCAAATCCTGATATTATTCAAGGGTTTCCCGAACCTGAGATCAACTCTTCGTTTTCACAGCACTGGTATTCAAACTGAATGGTAATATGTTGAATACCAAAGTCATCTTCAAGTATTTTAATAATACTTCGCCTGATCCCTGTTGCCTCTTCAACGGTGAAGTTATGATTCAGGTCAAGATGGCATTCAAAATGAATTTCACTATCGTTCAGTTTCCAGGCATGCACATGATGAATGTTATGAACATCAGGTAATTCCTCAATCCTCGCTTTGATCTGTTTCAGGTCAAGATTCGGCGGAGTTGCCTGCATCAGTATGTTTATTGTCTCGTTCAGTATATTGAAAGTTTCCTTTATGATAAACAATCCGATGATAATTGTAAGCAGGGGATCGACCCAGTAAATCCGGTAAAAAAACAGCGTTCTGTATTATGTCAATCTCGTCTGGTTTCAAGCTGTTCCAAGCCTTCCTAACTTTTTTAGATTTTGGTAAACTCCAGCGTCGGTACTTCCTGACCTTGATATCAAATTCCTGGATGATCTTCTGATAACAAGCGCCGATACCAGATTTGCAGCCAGTCCGGTAACCGCCACGATGAGCATGATGCCGGCCTTTACTTCCTGCGGCTTCATGAAACGGTGATATGCTTCCACAAACAGGAAAAATGAAACTGCCAGCAGTACTACTGAGTTAAATAAGGCAGCCAGTATCTCCACCCTTTTAAACCCAAAGGTACGCTTGTCGGTACTTGCCTTATGGCTTATCAGATTTGCTATATATGCAAGGATTATTGCAATGGTATCGCTCAGATTATGCAAAGCATCTGAAAGAAGTGACAAGCTGTTTGCAAAAATACCTCCTGCCACCTCCACAAGGGTGATCAGCAGGTTAAGCGCTGCAGCAAACACCAGACTTCCGGCAAAAACTCCCGGATTATGATCATGTGATTGATGATGTGTCAACTGAATTTCTTTGAGTATTAACAATTATCGACAGGATTTGGTTGATAATAGTCGTAAGTCATAAGTCATAAGTCGTAAGTCATAAGTCTGCAATTCTTAAACTAATGCCTAACCTGGACGAGCCAGAACCAAATAAGAAATCACAAATCTCAAAATTCAAAACACAAATAAATATCAACCAAAAAAATAACAAATTCAAATTAATTTGTTTCGTATTTGAAGTTTTGATATTGTTTATTATTTGTTTTTTGTAATTTGTTTTTTAGAGTTTTTTGCAAAAACACTTAAAAATTTCAGAGATAAGGCACTGATGCCTATTGCCTGTTTAGCAGAACGTTGTTGAAAGGTATTAAATTCAGATGTGAAATTTTCCGGTAAATCAGCAATTCTGTATATTCGCCGGTCAAACTTTGAAATTTACAGAATGGAAATTTTTTCTGCTAATCAGGTAGTTAAGCGCTTTGCTACTCAGACTGCCCTAGATAAAGTAAGTATTTCAGTGCCTGAGCAAAGTATTTTCGGGCTGTTGGGCCCTAATGGCGCCGGAAAAACCACTCTTATCAGAATCATAAACCAGATAACCGCTCCCGATAGCGGCGAGCTTTTTTTTAACAGACAAAAACTGAAAGCTGATGATATCAGAATGATCGGTTACCTGCCTGAAGAACGAGGGCTTTACAAAAAAATGAAAGTCGGTGAACAGTGTATTTACCTGGCTCAGTTGAAAGGACTGACAAAGAACGATGCAATGCGCAGGCTTAAATACTGGTTCGAAAAATTTGAAATACAGTCGTGGTGGAACAGAAAGGTCGAAGAATTGTCAAAAGGGATGCAGCAAAAGGTGCAATTCATTATTACCATTCTTCATGAACCGAAGCTGCTGATCTTTGACGAGCCTTTCTCAGGATTCGATCCCATCAATGTTAACTTGTTGATCACAGAAATCCTTGAGCTGAGAAAAAAGGGCGCGACCATTATTTTCTCTACCCACAACATGGAATCTGTCGAAGAACTATGCGATGAAATTTGCCTGATTGATAAGGCAAAAAGCATTCTGTCAGGAAATATTTCTGATATTAAATCAAAATACAGGTCAAATACGTTCAGGGTGGTTTTTGAAGGGAGATTTGAAAAAAGCCTGTTCAGACATATTGATCATTGTGAGTTTATTGAAGAAGAACAGGATGCAAAATGGAGCACGGTGAAATTCAGGCTCAGTAATGGTATAGCTACTAACGATCTTATTTCATCATTATTAGATGCAGGTAAAATCAGCTCCTTCAATGAAGTAATGCCAAGCATGCGCGACATTTTCATAAACGTTGTGCAGAATTCACAGGAATAATAAGCTATTTACCATAAATCTGACAACTAAATAATTAAAATCACTATTGGCCTGTTAAAATGTTGAGATTCTTCGCTTCGCTCAGAATGACAAGTTGTTCTTTTAATTTATATGAGATTGGGGTAAATGCTTGTCATTCCGAGCGAAACGAAGTGCAGCGAGGAAACTTAGGTTTGTTTTGTTATTTTACCGGACAACAGTGAATTTAAATAGTAATTACAAAAATACAACTCAATTATAAATAATTACAAATGAACAAGATACCGATTATTCTGAAACGTGAGTACCTGACCAGGGTCAGGAAGCGCTCCTTCATTATTATGACCATTATTGGTCCCCTGCTCTTTGCCGGAATTTTCGTGATCCCATCTTATCTCGCCCAGAAAGAGGACAGGGAAGAGCGTACCATTGCCGTGATTGATGATACCAACCGTGAGAATAACAAAGTGGTGGAAGGTATAAATCCATTATTCTTCAAAAAGTTACCGGAATCAAAATATATCAGATTCGAATATCTGAAAAATACGAGTGTTGATTCAGTGCGTAAGACATTCAGCAAATCAAGTTATTACGGACTGCTTTATATTCCTTCCAATATCACTTCATCAAATGTTGTCGAATATTTCTCTACCAAAGACCCTGCCATTGATGTGAAAATGTATATCGAGGAAACCCTGGTCAAGGAACTTCAAAAGCAAAGACTCCAGTCTGAGAATATTGACAAGGACGTGCTTGAAAAGGTAAAAGCAGATATTAAATTGAATATCAGCATGAATACATTTGTCTGGGGTGAAAAGGGTGATGAAAAACAAAGCTCAACCGAGATGGCTATGATTATTGGATATGTCAGCAGTTTACTTATTTATATGTTTATTTTCATGTTTGGAGCACAGGTAATGCGTGGTGTGATTGAGGAAAAGACAAATCGCATCGTGGAGGTCATTATCTCGTCGGTAAAACCTTTCCAACTGATGATGGGCAAGGTGATAGGAGTGGCCCTTGTAGGGCTTACTCAGTTCGTGATCTGGATATTGTTGACTCTCGGTATTGTTACGGTGGCCTCATCAGTGATGCAGGAGAAAAATGCCGGTCAGTTGAAGAATCCGGTAGTGACCAATAGTATCATGAACCAGCAGGGAAGCCAGGTTGTTGCTGCTGACAATCAGAATGGCAAGATAGATGCCATAAAACAAATGTTCTCGTGGTACGACCCTGCGAAATTTACTAAAATCATCATTTGTTTCCTGTTTTATTTCCTGGCCGGTTACCTTTTATATGCTTCACTCTTTGCGGCAGTAGGATCGGCAGTCGACGGAGAGGCCGATACCCAGCAGTTCATGATGCCCATCACCATCCCGTTGATTCTTTCCATTCTGGTCATGGTCAGCGCTATTAAAAGCCCTGACGGCCCTATTGCATTCTGGTTTTCTATCATTCCGTTCACTTCACCCATTATTATGATGGCCCGTATTCCTTTTGACGTTCCATTTTGGCAGATATTGCTGTCGGCCGGAATACTCATCATTACTTTTGTTTGTACAACCTGGCTGGCGGCTAAAATATACCGTGTCGGCATTCTTATGTATGGAAAGAAAATTTCATACGGCGAGCTGTGGAAATGGATAAAATACAAGAATTGAAGAATTTGAAAATTTGAGGATTTGAAGATTTGAAAATGAAGATAATTAATGAATGAATTTTAGTTAAAACTCAATATTTCAGTGAATAGCTTAACGTACGGATTAATGTCCGGAGTAATTTATTATCATTTTAATTTTAAGCTTTTTCACATAAATGATATTAAACCGAAATTGATTTATTACATAAATATTGTTTAATACACTAAATATCATTTGATTATATTCGTAAATCGAAATTCGTAATTCTAAAATTAATATTATTCTTTTCTGAATGTATTCAATCTTCAAATTTTCAAATTTTCAAATTTTCAAATTGTTATTTCTATGTCCCGCATTCTTGTAATAGACGATGAACTGAGCATACGCAATACCTTAAAGCGTATACTTGAGTATGAAAATTACGAGGTCACCCTGGCACAGGAAGGCAGCGAGGGGCTGCAGCTGATTGAAAATAACAAGTTCGATATTGTGTTGTGTGATATCAAAATGCCAAAGATGGATGGCATCGAGGTACTTGAAAAGATCATGATTCTGAATCCTGAAATGCCGGTTGTCATGATTTCCGGTCATGGAACCATTGAAACAGCCGTAGATGCAATCCGGAAAGGGGCTTACGATTTTATTGAAAAGCCACCAGATCTGAACCGTCTGCTCATTACTATTCGCAACGCACTGGATAAATCAAGGCTTATCACCGAAACAAAGGTTCTGAAAAAGAAGGTCAGTAAAAACTGGGAAATGATAGGAGAATCGGCTGCCATCCGGCGGATCAGGGAACTGATCGACCTGGTGGCGCCCACGGATGCCCGTATACTGATCACAGGTGATAACGGCACAGGCAAAGAACTTGTTGCACGACAGATTCATGAAAAAAGCAACCGTTCGGCAGGCCCTTTCGTGGAAGTCAATTGTGCTGCCATACCTTCGGAGCTGATTGAGAGTGAGCTTTTCGGTCACGAGAAAGGTTCATTCACCTCTGCTGTCAGGCAACGCATTGGCAAGTTCGAACAGGCGGAAAAAGGAACCATATTCCTCGATGAGATTGGCGATATGAGCCTTCCGGCACAGGCAAAGGTACTGAGGGTGCTGCAGGAAAACAAGATCACCCGCGTTGGCAGCGATAAAGACATTCATGTGGATGTACGTGTGATAGTTGCAACCAATAAAAATCTGAAAGAGGAGATCGAAAAGAATAATTTCCGCGAGGATCTTTATCACCGGTTAAGTGTTATCCTTGTGCATGTTCCTAGGTTGAGCGAGAGAACTGAAGATATTCCATTACTCACCGGTTACTTTGCTGACCAGATTTGTGCTGAATATGGCATTGCTCTGAAACAGATCACTCCTGACGCTCTTACAGAGTTGCAGAAGATTCGCTGGACTGGAAATATCCGTGAACTGCGAAACGTGATCGAAAGGCTCATCATCCTTTGTCCTTCGGTCATCAGCTCCAGGGAAGTAAAGCAATTTGCTCAACCAATCTCAATTTAGTTATGAATTATGAGTGATGAGTAAACAATTGAACATACGAACAATTGAACATACGAACATACGAACATACGAACAATATAACATTTTATTCATTAACACATTAATACATTCTCACATTTTCAAATCTTCAAATCTTCAAATCATTTATGTTTAAGATAACTGAACACCCGATTCTTGAAATTCCGGTCAGAGATACTGTGACTTTTATGTTTGAGGGCAATATGATTGCCGGCGAGAAAGGTTTTACCATTGCAGCTGCCTTGCATCAGGCAGGACACCCTGTGCACAGCCATAGTCTCCGTAACCGTAACCGCAGTCTTGAATGTGGCATTGGCAAATGCGGCGCCTGTGAAATGCTGGTGGATGGCACCATTCGCCGTATCTGTATCACAAGCATCGATGGTGTAAATGAAGTGCATGAGATTCCAAGTGATTATTCCCCTTCTGCAGCAAAATACAAAAAAGACAGTGCTGTCAATGTATACAAAACCACAGTGGCTATTATCGGGGCAGGCCCTGCCGGCCTGGCCTGCCGTGAAATCCTGAACATGCATGGTGTAGATAATATTGTTATTGATAATAACTCAAAGATTGGCGGCCAGTTCATTATGCAGACCCACCAGTTTTTCTTTTTTGAAAAGGAAAAGAAATTCGGTGGAATGCGGGGTTTCGATATTGCCACCACACTTGCCGGAGAAGACCACCGGGGCATCTTTCTTGATTCAACGGTGTGGGATATTCTGGAAGGAAAACGCATTGCCGTAAAAAATATCAAAACAGAAGAGATTTATTTTGTTGATGCGGGTTGCATTGTGGTTGCCACCGGAGCGGTTCCTTTCATGCCGGCCTTTGTCAACGATGATCTGCCCGGTGTTTATACTGCTGCTGTTGTCCAGAAAATGATGAACAATGAGCTTACCCTGCTGGGTAAAACTGTGTTGACTGTCGGGGCCGGAAACATCGGTTATCTTACTTCTTATCAGCTTATGCAGGCCGGTGCAAAGGTAAAAGCAATCATCGAGGCACTGCCTTATGAAGGAGGTTTCCCTGTGCAGGCCAATCGCATACGCAGGCTGGGCATACCCGTTATTACTTCCCATATTCTTTTAAAAGCCATCCCAAACGAAGATAATACCGGTATTACGGGCGCTGTGATTGCCGAATGTATAAACTTTGAACCCGTTCCGGGTAAGGAAAAAATCATCGACGGGATTGATGCCATTAATATTTGTACGGGGCTTGTTTCCGATGATCAGTTACTCATCAAAGGCAATGAGATATTTGGCCGTAAATGCTATGGCGCCGGAGATGCCATAAGGATCGGTGAGGGCACCAGCGCAGTGGTAAGGGGAAAGCAGGTAGCTTTCGAGATATTACAGGAATTGGGTGAAAGTTTTAATTATGATGACTACCTGGTTACTTCCAAAGAATATATCGATTCACAACAACATCCTGTCAGGGTGATACAGGATCCTTACCTGCCTGATGTGGAAAGAATGAATAAACGTCCCTTCGTCCTGATTGACTGTCTTTACGGGTTTGCCTGCAATCCTTGTGAATTTGCCTGCCCCTTTGGCGCCATTACCAAGACTTCCACCAGCACTGTGCCAGCTATCGATTTTGAAAAATGCACAGGTTGCATGGCTTGTGTATATCAATGCCCCGGCCTTGCAATATTTGGTTATAATGTGAAAAAGGACTGGCTGTTTCTACCTATCGAATATGAGGTGAAGGAAAATTCGGAAATTTTCCTGGTCAATAATCAAGGTGAGAAACTGGGTAATGGGTTGGTGGAAAAAATCCTGCGAAAAGATAACAAGACCAACATTGCCAGGTTAAAGTCGCTGGATATAAAAGGGAAGGAACTCACAGCTGTCAGGGGTTTCATAATAAAAGATGCTTATCCTGAAAAGCTGGAATTCATTCTTAATGATCAGCCGGTTGGAAGGCTTAAATATATTTGTCACTGTGACGATGTAACCCTGGATGAAATACTCGAAACAATTGGCGACAGGAAGTTCATCTCGGTAGATGAGGTGAAACATACCACAAGGCTTGGCATGGGAGCATGCCGCGGTAAGCGCTGCATCAAGAGGCTGAAGCAGACAATCGCTTCGGAAGGAATCTCCATTGTGGGTGATGCAACTCCCCGCGGACCATTGTCAAACCAGGTTGCGATCGGTGAAATGTACCCCTGGAATTTACATGAAAATATCACAACCCTGAATCACCATCAACCACCACAGGTTATTGAAGTCGAATCATTGATTGCAGGAGGTGGTATTGGCGGCAGCGCATTGTTCCGTTATCTTGCCGAAGCAGGTATGAACCCTGTTCTTATCAATGCCAGACGTGGCGCTTCATGGCGAAATATCGCCGGAGGACGGCCGGCATTCAGCCTGCCGGAAATAGCTGATATCGCTGTCCATAACCTTGAGATATTCCGTGAGTTACAACGAATTAAAGATATCAATTTTCTCCAGACCAGATATGTCACATTCGCCCATGATGATGAAATGTACCGTGCACTGGCCGAATCCATGTCATGGTCAGATGCCTACCTCGTCGATCCAAAAGATTTCAATAAGGAAATTTCACCACACATAAATCCGGGTCTTACAACATATATTGCGGCACAGATAACGCGTGACTGCTGGCAGGCGACACCCGGACGAGTGATCGACCTGATCAGGCACATCGGTATCGAACATGGCGGGCGTGTGCTTGAGGATTGTGAACTCATTGATGTGAGAAAGCAAAATGATTCTTTCCTGATCACAGTAAAAAATCATGAAAAGCTTTACGTACGGTATAAAACACCTGTTTTTATTAATGCCCTGGGGCCGGAAGCATCGGGTTTCGCCAGGATGCTCGGGCTTGAAACCGGCTTATTCCCTGTTAAGCACCAGGCATTTATTACCCGTCGCCTGCCATATATGGGATTGAACGGCGCTCCGCTTGATATGCTGATTGACCGCCGAAAATACAGGGGTTTCTCAGCCGTCTATGGCCAGCAGCTTGGCGAAACAGGTCAGATTATTGGCTGTGCTTCACCTTTAATAGAACCCCTCGAAACAGGCAAAAATCTTAAAATCAATTCCAAAGAATTCCTCGAAATTGTATCCGAGATATTTGTTGACTGGATACCTGAATTATCTTCGGTAGGATTCCAGGCCGTCTGGGCAGGGTATTACGTGGAACCCAGGATGTTCATTGACACTGAGGCCGGGCTATTTCTTGGCCTGAGAGGACAGGGATTTATGCTTGGCCAATACCTAGCAAAGCTATACGTGGATAAGCTTACAGGGAAGCAAGTGCCTTCCTATTTTGACAGGCTCTCGCTCAAAGGAGATGGATTACCGGAAAAAGCTTTTAAATAAAGCTTTTTTGTCTGCCGTAAGATTTTTCCTGCATATTCAATAAGGCCCGTTCGGCAGCATTCTGCTCGGCTTCTTTCTTTGAATAACCAATACCTGTTCCGGTAACAGTATTGCCTATCTTAACATATGATATGAACTGGCCGGGTATGTCAGGGTCATTATCTGTCTCAAAACTGAAATCCTTCTTGTATTTCTGTGCCCATTCAATGAACTGGCTTTTGAAATTATTATCGGTAGCTTCCATCTGGTTAAGATCTATGTAGTTTTTTATCAGATAGTTAACGATATAATTCCTGCTGAAAACATAACCTTTGTCAAGGTAAACAGCTCCGATAAACGCTTCGAATGCATCGCCGTAGATATTTTTTTTCCCCGAGGGCCTGCTGATATGCGATACGATAAATTTTGTGAGCCCGATCTTTTTTGCCAGTCCGTTCAGGTATTCGCGGCTTACCATTTTCGAACGCATCTGGGTAAGAAATCCTTCATCCTCTCCCGGAAATTTCTGAAACAGAAAATCGGCTACTACTGTGTTTAATACGGCATCGCCAAGAAACTCCAGTCTCTCGTTGTTCAGGGTGTTTCCGCTGTTATCGGTCAGAGAAGCTGAACGGTGGGTAAAAGCGATCAGGTAAAACACATGATCGTTAGGATAAAAGCCAAGTGTTGACTTTACTGTCCTGTAAAAACTGCTTTTTGGGCTGAAAACCAGCTTGAATGGCAGGAGAAATTTATTCTTCAGATTGTTAGATGACAAATTTTCTGAAAACAAGTGAAACATTATGTCCACCAAAGCCGAAAGTATTGCTGATGGATATTACTACTTTCCGCTGTTGAGCTTTATTGAATGTGTAGTTTATTTTATAATCGATCTGTGGGTCCTCTGTCTGGAAATTAATAGTTGGAGGAATAATATCGTATTTTGTAGCCATAATAGCTGCAATAGATTCGATAGCTCCGGCTGCGCCAAGCAAGTGCCCGGTCATTGATTTAGTTGCGCTGACATTCAATCTGTAAGCATGATCACCAAATACACGCTTAATAGCCATCACTTCCGATATATCGCCCAAAGGAGTGGAAGTGCCGTGAACATTGATATAATCAACATCCGCAGTAGTAATACCGGCATCCTCAAGAGCTAATTTCATAACAGTGGAAGCGCCAAGTCCTTCCGGGTGGGGAGCAGTAAGGTGATAAGCATCGGCAGACATACCGGTTCCGATCACTTCAGCATAGATCTTTGCTCCTCTTTTAACAGCATGTTCATATTCTTCAAGAATCAGGCAGCCTGAACCTTCACCCATCACAAAACCATCGCGGGTAAGATCGAAAGGGCGTGAAGCGGTCAGGTAATTCTCATTATTGGTTGAAATAGCATGCATAGCATTAAAACCTCCGATCCCGATTTCATGAATTACGGCTTCCGAACCACCGGAAACAAAGATATCTGCTTTGCCGAGCTTGATGTAATTATATGCATCAGCAATTGCATTTGCTGACGAAGCACATGCGGAAACAGTTGTATAATTTGGACCCCTGAAACCATATTTGATCGATATGTGACCAGATGCAATATCGGCAATCATTTTTGGTATGAAGAACGGGCTGAATCTTGGAGTGCCATCGCCGGCACAGAAAGCTTTAGTTTCTTCATAAAAGGTTTGTGCTCCCCCGATTCCCGAACCCCATATAACTCCAACCCTCTCAAAATTAACCGTCTCAGGAGTAATCCCTGCATCCCTGACTGCTTCGTCGGCAGCTACTAAGGCAAACATTGCATAAGGGTCAAGTTTTTTGACTTCTTTCCGGTCAAAATATGTGTTCGGATCGAAATTCTTAACCTCACAGGCAAATTTGCTTTTGAATTTTGAAGCATCAAACCGAGTAATAATATTAGCGCCACTGACGCCATTAACCAAGCCATCCCAGTAATCCCTGAGATTATTACCCAATGGGGTAATAGCGCCTATGCCTGTAACTACTACTCGTTTAATCTGCATAAAGGATGATTTTTGTTATTGTTTTGCGTTTTCTTCGATGTACTTGATTGCATCCCCTACTGTACCGATCTTTTCTGCCTGATCGTCCGGTATTGCAATGTCAAATTCCTTTTCGAATTCCATGATTAACTCAACGGTGTCAAGTGAATCTGCACCTAAATCATTGGTAAAACTAGCTTCCGGAGTAACTTCATTTTCGTCAACTCCTAACTTATCAACGATAATAGCTTTTACTCTTGATGCAACATCTGCCATAATTTTATAATTTTAAATTAATATTTTTAAATAATCAGGCTGCAAAGAAAGGAAATTCGCAAAAAATAATCAAAAAAAAATGGAATTTTTATTCCCTTTGCTCCTGGTTTTTTTGTGAATCGTAATAAATACCTTATGTTTAGGAAGTAATTAATATTCAATTATTCGCAAATATTCAGGTAGTTCAGGTAATAATTAATAGTCGTAAGTCGTAAGTCATAAGTCGTAAGTCGTAAGTCATAAGGCATAAGGAATAAGTTGAAATTCATAACTTGTAACTCGTTCCGCATCAGGCGGATCGTAATTCGTAAATTTCTGAGTACTAACATTTATCTACATAAAAAATGAAAAACATAGCCATATTTGCCTCCGGTTCCGGAACCAATACCGCGCATATTATTAAGTATTTCGAAAATAATCAGGCCATCCATGTTTCAATGGTGCTTTCGAATAAAAAAGATGCGTATGTCCTTGAAAGAGCTGCATCTATGAACGTGAAGACCATATTTTTTTCAAGGGATCAGTTTTATTCTTCAGATGAAATTCTTAATACCCTGAAACAGCATGATATTGATTTTGTAGTGCTGGCCGGTTTCCTTTGGTTAGTCCCTGACAATCTGCTGGCAGCTTACCGGCAACGGATCTTGAATATTCATCCTGCCCTTCTTCCTGCTTATGGCGGAAAAGGAATGTATGGTATGAAAGTTCATGAATCAGTTAAAAATAACGGCGATAAAAAAACAGGGATCACCATTCATTATGTAAATGAAACATATGATGACGGGCAAATCATTTTTCAGGCCGAATGTCCGGTCTTTCCGGATGATACACCCGAGGATATTGCCGGCAGGGTGCATGAACTTGAGTATAAGTACTACCCGGAAATAATAAATAAAATATTGATGGAGAAACTGTTTTGAAGTTATTAAAAGTTCAGGTTTTTGATATGTTCAATTTAGTACCCGCCCCTAACCCCTCCCTGCGAGCAAGGAGGGGAAATGATCCCCGCGAAATTCGGACTTAAAACATAATGGAAAATCCCCTCCCTGCCAGCAGGGAGGGGACAATGGGGAGGGTATGAAAAACAAGTTAATACAATAATAATCAAACATATAATATAATTTATACAGTTTCAAATTAAAATTCAAAATAATTTCGGAATCATGATGAATGATAATAACAGATCCCCACAGACCAGTTTGTCAGAACTGGGTGAATTTGGCCTGATCAGGCATCTTACATCAGATATTGTTTTAAAACATAAAAGCTCGGTAAAAGGTATTGGAGATGATGCCGCATTGCTTGATTATCCTGATAAGCTTATGGTTCTTACCACCGACCTGCTGGTGGAGGGTATTCACTTTAACCTGGTATATACACCGCTGAAACATCTCGGATATAAATCTGTAATTGTAAATCTGTCTGATATTTATGCCATGAACGCTATTCCACGGCAAATCACAGTTTGCATAGCGATTTCCTCACGTTTTACCCTGGAAGATATTGAAGAACTTTATTCCGGAATCCGCCTTGCCTGTGATAAATATGAAGTCGACCTGGTGGGTGGCGATACCTCCTCTTCCCTTACCGGACTTATGATCAGTGTCACTGCAGTGGGTGAAGCAGAAAAGAATGAAACCGTATTGAGAAGTACAGCCGGCATCAATGACCTGGTATGTGTCTCAGGCAACCTGGGAGCTGCCTATATGGGACTTCAATTACTCGAGAGGGAAAAGGAAGTATTTATGAATAGCAATGACATACAACCTGTTTTGACCGGCTGGGAGTACATTCTCGGCAGACAACTGAAACCGGAAGCCCGCAGGGATATTATCCGTAAATTCAAAGAACTGGGCATGAAACCAACAGCTATGATAGATATTTCAGATGGATTGTCTTCGGAGATACTTCATATTTGCAACGGATCAAATACCGGTTGCCGGCTGATCGAGGAAAAAATCCCGGTGGCCGCCCAAACCCGTGAAATGGCTGCCGAGTTTAATATTGATCCTCTGATTTGTGCCCTGAACGGTGGCGAGGATTACGAATTGCTTTTTACAGTTGCGCAATCCGATTATGATAAGTTGCAAAGTATCCCTGATATCTCCATCATTGGATTTATCACAGCACCTGAAGAAGGAGTAAAACTGCTTACCTCTGCAGGACAGCTCGTGACAATCACCGCCCAGGGATGGAAGTCATTGTAAATTTGAATATTTGAGGATTTGAGGATTTGAAAATTTGAAAAATCTAAAATAATCATGATAATTATGAGACAGGATAGAGATAATTTGATTTTGAAACTTACTCTTGAGTTTGCTTTGAATGTCATTGAATATACGGAATTGCTTGAGAATAATAAAAAGTACGTTATAGCCAGCCAATTATTGAAATCAGGGACTTCAATAGGTGCAAATGTAAGAGAAGCACAAAATGCTGAAAGTAAACCGGACTTTATTCATAAAATGAAGATAGCATCAAAAGAAGCCGAAGAAACTGCTTATTGGTTGACTCTTTGCGAGATGTCTGTTAATTTCCCTAAAGACGAACGATTAAGTGAAAAACTCCAATCCATTATCAATGTACTATCTAAAATAATAATTACTTCAAAATGTCAATAATATAATCCTCAAATTTTCAAATCCTCAAATTTTCAAATTATTTCAGCGTTTATTTAAATAAGTTTTGAAAAAGCTCATTAAATATTTCTTTATCAGCCTTCTTGCTGTTATATTTCTGATAGTGGCAGCATCTCTGGCAATTGGCTTGCTTTATGGCGATAAGATCAAAGGCATTCTGGTAAATGAACTTAATAATCAGATCACTGCAAAAGTCACGGTGGGCAATATCAGGTTCAGCCTTTTGAGGCATTTCCCCGATGCGACTCTTGTTCTCGAAAATGTTTATGCTGCAAATGCACCGGGAGTTGATATTCCTTCCTTCGGTAAACTACAGAGCGATATGTTGTTTTGCGTGAGAAAACTGGTACTCCGTTTTAATGCCCTTGATATTTACCATGGCCGGTATGTACTTGAAATGATAAGCCTTGAAGATGGTAAAATCAATCTGTTTACTGATGCTGCAAACCATTCCAATTATTACATCTGGAAAAAAACAGAAGGCAAAGAGATCACAGGCTTTCATCTTGAACTGAAAAAAGTAAGTTTTGAGAATATTGAATTCCTGTATGCAGATATTTCGGATCATATCGTTTTGAAGAATAGTACAAAAGACCTGCAATTATCGGGTGATTTCACGTCCGGGAATGCGATGCTGAAGATAAAGGCAGGTATGTTTATCCAATATCTTGCATACAGGAATGAAGAATGCCTGAAACCGGGTAACCTGAAAACCCGGTTTGGCCTGGTAATCAGGGATGGAAAAATAATGATCGGCGACGGAGCCAGTTCTTATGAAGGGACTGACTTCAATGTGACAGTAAGTTATGATAACCGGAACAGAGGAATGACGGATATCACGGCTTATGCAAAGGATGTGGATATCTATTCTTTTCTGAAATTGATTCCTGATCACTACAGGAAATATACCCTGTCTTACGGGATCAACGGGAATGCGGATATTAACTTTAGCCTCAGAGGCGAATCCGAAGGAACTGTTCCTTATCATATTGAGGTTGGTTTTGCTGTTTCAGATGCCAGACTGGAAGATAAAAAAATACCACTGGAACTGAAGGATATCAGCCTGAAGGGAAACTTTTCAACGGGTACTACCGACCTGGCTCCTGCATGGAATCTCAGGCTGGATCAGGTAAAACTGAAAACTTCCGGAGGCAGTACGTTATCAGGAAGTGTAAGCCTGGTAAATTTTGATGTGCCCCGGATCATTATCCAGACAAAATCTGAGTTGGAAACTAATGACCTTCAGATGTTTTGCGGAAAAGATTTACTCTCCGATGAAACAGGAAGTATCCTGCTCGATTGCCGTATTGACCTGAGTTTGCTGAATGCCGGCGATGTTCCGGCAGACAATATTTCACAACTAAACCTGAATGGTTCGGTCAGCTTCGATAATGCAGGATTCAGGTTGCAAGGCGGTACTCTGGCTTTGAGTAATATTATAGGCAACTGTACATTGGCCGACAATGACCTCACAACCAGGAACCTGGCCGTGAATGTTTCCGGTAATGAATTCATTATTAGTGGAACAGCCAATAAACTCATTGATTTTCTGATCCGGAAAAACAGGAAACTGGATGTTGTTGCTGATGTGAGTTGTAAAAATTTGGATATGAATAAATTTGCCGGCGGTGGTAAGGGTTCAGATTCGTTAAAAATTATTCTGCCATCAAACATCAGCGCCAGTCTGGATATGAGAATAGCTAAATTCAGGTTCGATGAATTCAGCGCAGAAAATATGACTGCGAAAATGGTTTTATCCTATCCTGAAATTAAAATAAGCGCATATTCCTTCAGGACAATGAAAGGAAGTATGGAAGGCGAAGCTGTTGTAGCGGTGAACCCAAACGGACAGTTTTCAGTGAAAAACAAAAGCCGGCTTGATCATATTTCAATCACAGACATGTTTCATTCCTTCCTTAATTTTGGCCAGGATTACCTGCAGGAAAAGCACCTGAAAGGCTTTTTAACTGCGGATATTAATCTGGCAGGCATTTGGAATGCAGATATGACGGCCTCAGACAAGGATCTCAATATGGATGCAAAAGTCGAAATCAGCAATGGCGAACTCATTGGTTTTGAACCGATGATGAACCTCTCAAAATTTATTGAAGTCAATGAACTGAAAGATATTAAATTTTCAAAACTCACGAATGATATCACAATTCACAACAGGTTGATCACCATTCCCGACATGGATATTAATTCATCAGCCCTCAATGTGAGTGTATCCGGCGTCATGGATTTTGATAAAAACCTGGCTTGCAAAGTCAGGGTGTTGTTGTCTGATGTACTGGCAAAAAAAGCCGGTAAGAATAAAAAGGAAAATGATGAATTCGGAGTCATCGAGGACGATGGTGAGGGGAAGACAATGCTCTACCTGCTTATTTCCGGAAAGGCCGGCAATTATAAGGTTAGTTATGACACTCAGGCTGCAAAAGATGCACTGAAGAATCATTTCAGGGATGAAAAAAAAGAAGTCAGATCAATACTAAAAGATGAGTTTGGCTTGTTTAAAAGCGATACCACTCTTTCGGTTCCGAAAAAGAAAATAACAAAGACAAAAAAGGTGAGGATAGAATGGAAAGACGAGAAAGAGGAGCCTCCAAAGGATTAAATAGTGTTTGTCAAAAAACTCAGTACTTTTGATTTAAGAATATAGATTAACGAATTATGATTTTAGATATAACTGATAATCTGAAATCTAAAATCGTTAACTTAGCGAAGCGATCTCACGAACACCTTTAAAATAAAATATGTAGTGAGTAATCCTTGTTCATAGATCAGTATCGTTGACTTTAAAGACAGACCCTAATAAAATTGAGGCCAGTTTGTACTGAGGATTTGAAAATTTGAGGATTTGAAAATTTGAAAATACTGTTATCATTATTACTCATAACTAATCATTACAGTCCGGTAAAACTTTTTATGAAATGTTTCAACCTATCATTATTAACGGGTATGATTAATATTTCGCCCACTACGGGGCTTAGTTTTCCCGGGTACAATATTTCTACCGATATTAAGTCACTACGTGACTATCCTGTAGGGATAATATATTGGTAGAAAATAAATTGATCCTGAAAATTAAGTTCCGTAGGAACGAAATATTTATTTTTGTCGGACAATAGTGAAAATTAATAATTTATAACTCATAAAAGCCTGACAGTATACAGTCTAAATACCTTGTTGTTGAGCCTGATCAACCTAAATTGTACAAATTATTTTCTGAAATGAATATCTATCATCAGAAACAAAGATGGAAGTTCCTGCTGTTTATTATAGCGGTGATCATTGGTTTGTCGTCGCTCTGGTACACCAACGAACTGGTAAAAAAGTTGTCGGTGGAAGAACGAAATAAAGTTGCATTATGGGCAGAAGCTACTAAAGAACTGTCAAATAATAACCCTGATCAGGATATCACTTTAATATCGAAGATAATTATTGATAATAGAACTGTACCTGTGATCTGGACAGACAGCCATGACAATATTTTAGGAAAAAAGAACCTGGATCCTGAAAAATCAAAAAACCAGCAATATCTGAAAGAACAGCTCATCATAATGAAATCAAAGCATGAGCCCATCCAGATAGGACTTATGAGCGGCGATAAAAATTATGTGTATTACAAGGATTCCATTTTGCTGAACCTGCTGTTTTATTATCCTTTTATTCAGCTAAGCGTAATCATTTTGTTCATCCTTGTGTCCTATTTTGCATTCAGCACTTCAAGAAAAGCCGAGCAGAACCAGGTTTGGCTGGGTATGTCAAAAGAAACTGCCCATCAGCTCGGAACACCCATTTCTTCATTAATGGCATGGCTGGAACTGATGAAACTGAAGGAAGAAAACAATGAATTGCTGAATGAGGTAAGTAAAGATGTTAAGCGCCTGGAAACCATTGCCGAACGTTTCTCTAAGGTAGGATCGGCCCCGGTTCTTACTCCGGAAAATATAGGATTAGTCCTGAATAATTCGGTTAATTACCTGAAAACAAGATCCTCCAACAAGATGCAGTACATTACCAATTTCAGTGAAGACCATGAATTATTTGTACCGCTTAACATAGCTCTTTTTGAATGGGTGATTGAAAATCTGTGCAAAAATTCCATGGATGCCATGGATGGTAACGGTCTGATCGAAATCAGCCTTATTGATAATACTACTCATGTACACGTGGATATCAGAGATACCGGCAAAGGGTTGAGCAAATCAAAATTTAAAACCATTTTCCAACCAGGTTTTACAACAAAGCAGCGTGGCTGGGGCCTGGGTCTGTCCCTTGCTCGCAGGATCATTGAAGACTATCATAAAGGTAAAATATTCGTGAAGTCTTCTGAAATCGGAACAGGTACAACATTCAGGATATCACTCAGAAAAGCGGTCTGAGCAGGCACCAGGCATCCGCCACGGCGGAAGTAAGGTTGAAGATAGTACGGAGTACGGAGTATGGAATATGGAGTATTATCACATTATCACATTACCACATTACCACATTATCACATTAAAAAGTGTATGCCATGTTAGACGGTTCATTCAGAATTCAATCCTTATTCCGGTAGTAAAAGCAATATTATTGAAAGGAAAAGTAATCTTCAATGCTTTGGTAGGAAGGTTTGGATCCTGTACAGTACCTGAGTTATTCTGGTCGCAGTATTCAAATTCCTTTTCGCTCACGGTCATATTGCCTAAATTATTATTACCTGACAGGATAAATCTTGTATATTCCGATTTCACCGGAGTATATGTTATACCAGAATATAATATTTCAACAAAAACTAAGCTGTGCTTATCGAATTTATATTCAATCCCCGGAGCAAACTGAAATCCGAAAACAGCTTCTGATTTGTACGTTAAAGTAGTTTGCATGGAAGAATAAGGATAATAGCCTGATAATGTTGTGAGGCAGGAATTATCGGATTTTCTTGTCATCGTACAATAAGCCACAGTTACGCCACATTTGAGATAAGGATAGAATTTACTGACAGGGTAACGAACAATGATCTGTGGCCTTAACATATATAGATCACCACTGTATAAATCACAATATTTATAATCGACATACGACTGTTGATCAGGGATGTAATAATAATCCACATATTTTACAGGGAAACTTTTACTATGGTACCATGATCCCTCAATTTCAAGTAATATGTTCAAAACAGGGTGAAATGCATATGCTGCTCCAAGGTATAAGCCGTCGCCCAATGTTAAATTACTGTTTTTGGTATTTGAGGTAGTCACCGTAGAATCATGGTAAACGATATTAGAATCCGACCTTGCATAAGCGTTTAGCTTTTGTACACCATAAGTCTTTCCTCCAAAAATCCGGATTGAATTTTTCTGGCAATAAACAGGATTAAACAGGATTACCGAAAAAGCCAGCAGTACTAATAACTTTTTCATGCCAATAATATTTAAATAAAAACTGTTGATTTGAAACAGAATATCGTATAACCTTATATCGAATAATCGAACAATAGAACAATCGATTAATTGAACAATCGAACAATTATCACATTATCACATTGCCACATTATTACATTGCCACATTTTCAAATCTTCAAATCTTCAAATCTTCAAATCTTCAAATCTTTTCCAGTAACTCCTTAATGATCAGAGTCATTTTGGGTTCGATGGTTTTTGCCACATCCAGTACTTCTTCGTGAGTAATTTTAACAATCTTTTTATCGACTCCCAGGTCAGTAATGACCGACATGGCAAAACACCGAAGGTTCATGTGCCTGGCTGCTATTACTTCCGGAACAGTTGACATACCAACGGCATCGGCGCCGATAACCCGCAGGTAATGGTATTCAGACGGTGTTTCAAAAGAAGGACCGCTAACCCCCGCATATACCCCTTTCTGAACCCTGATATTATGAAGCCGGGCAATGTCAAAGGCTTTTGCCACAAGCTCCCGGTCGTAGGCAATACTCATATCAGGAAAACGGGGGCCCAGTTCGTCAATGTTCCGTCCCATCAAAGGGTGGCTGGGAAACAGATTGATATGATCATTCAGTATCATGATATCACCTACCTCATAATCAGGATTAACACCCCCGCTTGCATTTGAAAGTATGAGTAAATCTATACCCAGCATTTTCATCACACGAACCGGGAAAACAACTTCTTCCATTGACCAGCCTTCGTAATAATGAAACCTTCCCTGCATGGCTATAATGTTTTTCCCACTCAGTGATCCGAATATCAGCTTGCCTGCATGCCCCTGGACTGTTGAAACCGGGAATCCCGGTATATCACGGTAATCAAGGCTGTGTCTGATGGAGATTTCATTTACCAGACCTCCGAGACCTGTTCCCAGTATGATTCCCGCAAAAGGTTTCTCACCTGTTTTTTTTGTGATATAAAGTGCGGTGTCTTTTATTTTTTTTAACATAGTCAATAATCTGGTTATCAAAATTGTTTTGTTCGTCATGCAAAAAATAAATGCTGACAGGGATGTAAAAAACAGGAAGTAGTTCAATAATTTCCTTATATTTCAAATCCCTGAACCTCATTGCATCTTTCTCTGTGGTAAGGATGATCTTTTTACCGAGTGTCAGAGATTCGAATTTTGAAGCGATGGAAGTAAGTTCTGATTTCGTATAAGCATGATGATCAGGGAATAGCATGTGTGTTATATTTTTGCAATACCTGCCAAGGAATTCAGTGAGCGGAGCAGGCCTCGCAATTCCCGTAACCAGCAGGACAGAACAATTGCCTGTCTTTAAATCTTCAAAAACAGGCGGTGTAAACCCATTTTCAAAAACCGGTAATGGCTGTGAATATCGCAGGCTGGTAAAATACAAAGTCTGGTAGGGATAAGGCCGTACGTTCTTAATAAGAATTCTTTTTTCAATGGGCTTAATTTCCTCAGGTGATTTAGTGATGATGATGATATTTGCCCTTCGTTTTTCACTGCTGCTCTCCCGCAAACGCCCGAAAGGCAGCATATAATCGGAATACAAAGGATAATGATAATCAATCAGTAATATCGATATACCAGGCTTTACATAGCGGTGCTGGTAGGCATCGTCTAATAATATCACATCCAGGCTGTCGTTCATGTCCAGTAACGTGTTGATTCCCCTTACCCTGTTCCCGTCGACGGCCAGATCAATGTCAGGAAATTTCTGCCTGATCTGGCGCGGTTCATCACCAATATCAGATACTGTTGATTCAGACGTGGCCGACACAAATCCCCTTGTTAACCTTTTATAACCCCTGCTTAATACTCCAAGCTTGAAATCTTTTTTAAGTAAAGAAGTAATATACTCAACATGAGGCGTTTTACCTGTACCACCAACATGAATATTGCCAATGGAAATCACCGGAATATCAAATTCCTCGGAACGTAAAATGTTGTAATCAAACAGACGGTTACGGATGTAGATGAAAAGACTGTAAATAAGTGATAAGGGTAAGAGAACCAGATTGTAAAATATGTTCCTTTTATTATTCACCGGAATTACATTATTTAATCTGTCAAATTTGGTATTTTTTATTCATTTGAAAAACAAAAAGATGTAAAATTTTACAATTAGGCAAAAGGATGTAGACTATTAGCGTTTTAGTTTTCTTCCTTTAGCCTTTAAGCCTACAGTCTAAAAGCCTTGTACCTAACCTGGCCGAGCCGGAACCAGAAAAAAACACAAATCTCAAAATACAAATAACAAATAAATTTCAATCAACAAAATGACAAATTCAAAGTAGTTTGTTTCGTATTTGAAATTTTGATATTGTTAATTATTTGTTTTTTGTGATTTGTTTTTTGGATTTTTTTGCCAAAACTTTTCAAGGTTCCAGAAATAAGGTACAAATGCCTTATGCCTTATGAACAAATTCCTACGGAAAATATTTAAAGCCGTGTGGCGTTTTTGAAGTAGTTTTGTTCCCTGTTAATTCATGAAGTGATCCTGATGAAAAAATACCTGACTTTTCTGCTATTCCTTATCATCCCGGTGATTACCTGGTCGCAGATAACCACTACCGATACCAAGCTGGCTTTTGAATACTACCGTAACAAAGAGTACGCAAAAGCTATCATTATTTACAAGAACTTGTTTGAAAGCTCCGGTTCACGGTCCTACCTGACATATTACCTGAGTTGCCTGATGGAACTTCAGGAATTTGACAATGCTGAAAAACTGGTAAGGCAGCAAATCAAAAAAAATCCAAACGAGCTTGGTTACCTCGTTGACCTCGGGTATATTTTAAAACGTAGAGGTAAGGAAAAAGAAGGCCGCGAAAGTTATGACAAGGCAGTGGAGCTGTTGACAGCCGATGATGGGCAGGTTCAGCGATTAGCCATGGCTTTCAGGGAAAAATTCGAAAATGACTATGCCGAAAGAACTTACATCAAAGGCAGGGAAATGCTCAGGAACAAAAGTCTTTACCGTAACGATCTTGCCAATGTTTATCTTCTCGAGCGTAATTATGAAGATATGATTGACGAATATCTGAATATGCTTGATGATAATCAGTTAGATATTTCAAATGTTGAAATGCGCCTGCAATCAGCCATGTTTATGGATTTTGATAACAATATGAATTCTTTAATCAAAACGGGTATTCTGAAAAGAATACAGCAACATCCCGAATCTACTGCATATTATGAATTACTGATTTGGTTATATGTGCAGGATAAAGATTTCAATAAAGCTTATATACAGGCAAAGGCGCTGGATAAAAGGGCCAGCGGACAGGGTGACAGGATCATATCCCTGGCCAGGCTGGCAGCAGTAAATGATAATTATGCCGAAGCTGTTGGTATGTATCTTTATGTGATCGGAAAAGGGCCGGCGACATCTAATTATTTTACCGCACAACGGGAGTTACTGGGTGTGAAATTAGTTCATTTTACCATGGAAAGTGACGTTAATAAAGATAGTTTACGAATGCTCGAAAATGAATATAAACGGGCTCTTAATGAATTTGGTAAGACAGCCAAGACCATTTCGATGATAAAAGAGCTGGCACAAATTGATGCTTTTTACCTGAATAAAACCGATGATGCTTTGAATATGCTCGAAATTGCAGTGAAAATGCAGGGAGCCAGCCAACAATTGATCTCAGACTGTAAGCTTGAAATGGCTGACATTGATCTGCTTTCGGGTAATATTTGGGAAGCAGCATTAATATACGGACAGGTGGAGAAATCTAACGAAAACAATCCTACCGGCTACGAGGCAAAGTTCCGCAAAGCACGGCTTGCTTATTATTCCGGAGATTTTAAATGGGCACAGGCTCAGCTTGATGTTCTGAAAGCAAGTACCTCCAAGCTTATTGCAAACGACGCATGTGAATTATCCCTTCTGATCAGCGATAATACTGAGATGGATACCATTGAGGATGCAATGCGCATGTATGCCCGTGCCGACCTGCTCAGTTACCAGCAACAGGATTCATTGGCCATCGTCACACTCGATTCTTTGATTCATTTATTCCCCGCACATTCACTCATTGATGAGACTTACTACAAAAAAGCCGGTATCCTTTTTAAAATGGGCAAATACAAAGAAGCCGCGGACAGCTACCAGATTGTCGTAGATAAATATGGCACTGATATCCTTGGTGATGATGCCCTTTATAAACTCGCCTGCCTTTATGAAGATCAGCTTAATGATATTCCCAAAGCCATGGAACTTTACAAAAAGTTCCTGACCGATTATCCCGGAAGTATTTATGTTGTGGAAGTAAGAAAAATATACAGGAAACTGAGAGGCGATGAAATATGAGAAGATTTACTCATTTTGACCAATGCCACAGGAAAGGATAATTTTAGGCATTGACCCCGGAACTACCATCATGGGATATGGTGTGATCAGGGTGAATGGGAATAATCCGGAATTGGTGGCTCTTGGACTGCTCGAATTGCAGAAGTTTGACGATCATCATGCCCGTCTTAAGAAAATTCTTGACCGTACCCTTGGATTGATTGATGAGTATCATCCGGTTGAAATGGCTATTGAAGCTCCTTTTTATGAGAAAAATATTCAGTCGATGCTCAAACTTGGAAGAGCCCAGGGAGTAGCCATTGCAGCCGCACTCAGCCGTGATCTGCCTGTGTTTGAATATGCACCCCGTAAAATCAAGCAGTCAATCGTCGGGAATGGCAATGCTTCCAAGGAACAGGTAGCCGCCATGCTGATGAAAATCCTGAAATTCGACGAGCTTCCGAAAAAGCTCGATGCAACGGATGGATTAGCTGCTGCAGTGTGTCATTTTTACCAGAAAAAAATCGATATCACCGGCCCATCCGTCAAAAGCTGGAAAGAATTCATGAGCAAAAACCCTAAAAAAGTCATTGCATTTCAGCCGCCAGGGAAAAAATCCGGAAAGTAATTTTTCTTATCTGATGCAACAACACCTGATTTTTAATAAAATATATATTAAACGCTAAAGACGCAACAGTCGCAAAAGTAACTTATTTAATAAACTCACATACAATATTATGAATCAGCATTAATGTTAATTATCTAATTAATTATCCTTAGGCGCTTAAGATAGCAAACTAACCAACATGTTGTCGCTATTCTTATTCCCGTGAAACGGATTTAATCCGCCTCAGGCAGATCAAATTTGCACATTTTCAAATTTTCAAATTAATTTAGCGCCTATTGCGTCTCTTGCTTTAATATTTGTTGAAAAAATGTTTTAGATTATTCAGGTTGACAAATTCAAAACAAACTCTGACATGGAGATATTTTATTACACCGAAATTTATTTATTACATAAACATTGTTTAATCCACTAAATATCATTTGATTATATTCGTAAATCGTAATTCGTAATTCTAAAATAAAATAAGTTTGAAAAATAAATTCCCGGATTTTCAAATATTTACATTTTACCACCAGCATAAATCATGAAGCATCTTCACTTCCATTATAAGAAACCATTACTGGGACTGGTATTATTTCTGGTATTAGCGGGAATATACAGCTATTCGAACCTCAAAACCGGCCTGTTCCCCGATATTACTTTCCCGAAAATAAAAGTGATTGCGGATGCCGGGCAGCAACCGGTGGACAAAATGATGGCTGCAGTGACCATTCCTTTGGAAAACAGCATCAGGCGGACAGAAGGACTGGATTATATTCACAGCACTACCAGCAGGGGCAGTTGCGAGATATCCGTGTACCTCGCATGGGGCACTGATGTAGACGAAGCCCGGCTGCAGATCGAATCATTCATAAACCAGGCAAAAGAGAATTTGTTACCGGGTACAGAGGTCAGTGTCGAAAAGATGAATCCATCCATCCTGCCGGTCATGGGTTTTTCGCTGGAAGGTAAGCGTTCACAGATTGAACTTAAAAAAATTGCATTATTGCAGATAAAACCATTCCTGGCCGCCACCCCCGGAGTTTCAGATGTAGTCGTGACCGGAGGAAAGACTAAGGAATACCAGGTGATTCTCAATCCTGAAAAGTTATCGGAACTGGGCATTTCACCCCGGCAGATCGCCGATGTAATTGAAAATTCCCAGGTATTGAAATCCAACGGATACATCAGCGATCACGACCGCCTTTACCTCACTCTCACCGATAATGCCATCGTTAATCTGACCGGCCTTGAAAATCTGGTCATCAGGAATACACCACAGCGTGAAATCCGGTTAAAAGACATTGCCCTGGTAAAGATTGGGGAAATGAAAGAATATGTAAAAATCAATGCCAACGGGAAAGATGTGCCTCTTATCGCTGTGGTCAAACAACCTGATGCTAACCTGATAGAAGTCAACACAGGAGTACTTCAAAAGGTGAAAGAGCTTGAAAAAATACTGCCTTCCGATGTCAGACTGCGGCCTTTTTATCTGCAGGCCGATTTTGTAAACGACAGTGTAAAAAGCATCAAGGATGTTCTCTGGATCGGACTGGTTCTTTCTATCATAGTGGTCATCATTTTCCTGAGGTCAATGCGGTCAAGTTTTGCCGTCGGACTAACCATACCGGCTTCACTGGCATTGACCCTGGTTGTTCTGTATTCGGCAGGTTATACGTTTAACATTATGACCCTTGGCGCAATTGCAGCCGCCATGGGACTTATGATTGATGATGCAGTAATTGTAGCCGAACAAATCCACCGAAGCAGCGAGGAACAACCGGATGAGCCAATGCCGTCGGTGATCAGCAAAGCCATACATTATCTGCTCCCTGCCCTGGTCAGTTCATCCCTTGCCACTATTGTAATTTTCATTCCATTTGTATTGATGAGCGGTGTTGCCGGAGCTTATTTTAAGGTACTGGCATTTACTATGATCATTGCACTCGCATCTTCATTTTTCGTGACCTGGTTAGTATTGCCCTTATTTTTCCTGATTTTCCCAAACAGAAAAAATCCAAAACCAATTAAAACCATTGAAAATAAAGGCGCCTGGATATCATGGATCATCCACAGGTGGTATATCAGCCTGGCATTTGCGGTGGCATGTATAGCTATTATTTACATTTTACCGCAACGAATGCCCTCCGGGTTTCTGCCGGAAATGGACGAAGGCGGCATTGTGCTTGATTACAGCAGCCCGCCCGGGACTACTCTTGAAGAAACAGATCTCATGCTCCGGAAAGTGGATAAAATTTTGCAACAAATACCCGAAGTAGAGAGTTTCAGCCGCAGGACCGGCACACAGATGGGATTTTTTATTACCGAACCAAACACCGGTGATTATCTCATTCAACTGAAGAAAAAACGGGAAAATACTACCGATGATGTATCGGATGTAATCAGGAAGAAAATTGAGGCTTCAATACCTGAATTAAGGGTGGATTTCGGGCAGGTGATCGGCGATATGCTCGGAGATCTGATGAGCAGTGTGCAACCGGTTGAAATTAAAGTATTCGGAGATAATAAAGAAAAACTGGAAACCATTTCCGTGCAGATAGCCGGCATTGTAGGCCAGGTAAAGGGAACAGCAGATGTGTTTGATGGCATTGTCATTGCCGGCCCTGAAATAAAAGTTGAACCAATGGTGGCTAAACTGGCGCAATTCGGGATTAATCCCTCAGATTTTCAGTTTCAGATGGAGACACAACTGGAAGGAAATGTGATCAGTTCTATCATGGAAAAAGAGCAGATGGTGAACGTTCGCATGATGTACCCGGGAGCACAACAACTTTCTCTTAATTCATTAAAAAAAGGAGATATTTTATTACCCAATGGTCTACTTAAACCTGTCAATTCGGTAACCAACATTTATCTTGAAAAAGGTGTGGCAGAAATTGAAAGGGAAAACCAGAAAATGATGGGAGTTGTCACAGCCCGCCTTAATAATCGTGACCTGGGAAGTACTTTGAAAGATATTCAGTCGGAAATCCGTAAAAAACTATCCCTGCCATCTGGTTACCATGTGGAGTTCGGCGGCTCATATGCCCAGCAACAACGGGCATTCAGTGAGTTGCTGACCATTCTTTTTATTGCCTGTTTGCTCGTTTTTATTGTATTGCTGGTGATGTTCCGCGGTTTTATCATTTCATTATATATTATTGGCCTGGCTTTACTTGGTATTGCCGGCAGCCTGCTGGCTCTCTTTATTACCAAAACTCCTTTAAATGTAGGCAGTTACACCGGTATTATCATGATTGTCGGCATCGTCGGGGAAAATGCTGTTTTCACCTGCCAGAAATACCTGCAGGCAAGGTTAAGTTTAAGTCCTGAACAAAGCATCAGGTCTGCCATTTCTGCCAGGTTGCGTCCTAACCTGATGACTGCATCCGCAGCTATTGTTGCATTGTTACCCCTGGCCCTGGGAATCGGCACCGGGTCGCAGATGCATCAGCCTTTGGCCATCGCTGTGATCGGAGGTTTCATATTTGCCCTGCCTTTATTATTGATTGTATTGCCAACCGTACTATCCTCAACCCACAGACATGATCCTAATTAATTTGAAAATTTGAAGATTTGAAAATTTGAAAATAAAGCAAAATCAATAATATTCGTAATTTATAATTATGAGAAATGATAAGAATAATTTGATTGTGAAGCTGACATTTGAGTTTGCTTTGAAAATCATTGAATATTCGGAGTTGCTTGAAAATAACAAGAAATATATTATTGCAAATCAATTACTGAAATCAGGAACATCAATAGGCGCAAATGTCAAAGAGGCTCAAAATGCAGAAAGCAAAGATGATTTTATTCATAAGATGAAGATTGCAGTAAAAGAAGCTGATGAAACTGAATATTGGTTAAATCTTTGCGAGATGTCATTCAAATATCCAAAAGATGAACAATTAATAGAAAATCTTCATGTAATTATTAACATCCTTTCAAAAATAATCAGCACATCAAAATCTCATTAGACTAATCACTTACATCATTTCATTTTCAAATCTTCAAATTTTCAAATATTTATCTTGTTGCCTACTATTCAGAAATAATGAAATTCAAGATCATTTCAGATTTTGTACCGACAGGTGATCAGCCGGAAGCCATTGAGCAGCTTGTCAAATCCGTTCAGAGCGGTGAGAAATACCAGGTGCTTCTTGGTGTGACAGGATCAGGGAAAACTTTTACCATTGCCAATGTCATTGAAAGGCTGCAGAGGCCCACGCTTGTCCTGAGCCATAACAAAACCCTCGCTGCCCAGCTTTACGGGGAATTCCGCATGTTTTTCCCCGATAACCGCGTAGAGTATTTTGTTTCATATTATGATTACTACCAGCCAGAGGCTTATTTACCTACCACTGATACCTACATTGAAAAAGACCTGTCCATCAACCAGGAAATTGAAAAACTCCGTCTCAGCACCAGTTCCTCTCTCCTCTCCGGCCGCCGGGATGTCATCGTGGTTTCTTCGGTTTCCTGTCTTTATGGAATAGGGAATCCGGAAGATTTTCACAATAATACCATCTATCTGAAAAAAGGACAGCTCCTGAGCCGCAACCGATTCCTCATGCAATTGGTGGATAGCCTTTACTCAAGAAATGAGATTGATTTCCGTTATGGTACATTCCGTGTAAAGGGTGATACAATAGATGTTTTTGTGGCTTATGGTGATTTTGCGTACCGTATCACTTTCTGGGGAGATGAGATTGAAGATATAGAATCGTTCGAACCGGTGAACGGCCACAGCATCGAACATTATGAAGAAGCGTACATTTACCCGGCCAATATCTTTGTCACTTCAAAAGACAGGGTACAGGAAGCCATCCGACTGATACAGGACGACATGGTTCTCCAGGCGCAGTATTTCAGAGATACCGGCCGTCCGATCGAGTCGAAACGCATCGAGGAAAGGGTGACTTACGATCTTGAGATGATCCGTGAACTGGGACATTGCCAGGGAATAGAGAATTACTCCCGGTATTTTGACGGTCGGCAACCGGGAGTAAGACCATTCTGCCTGCTCGATTATTTCCCGGATGATTTCCTCATGGTGATTGACGAAAGCCATGTGACACTACCCCAGATACGCGCCATGTACGGTGGCGACCACTCGCGTAAAATTAACCTGGTGGAATATGGGTTCCGGCTACCTGCCGCTCTTGATAACCGTCCCCTGAAATTTGAAGAATTTGAAACCCTCGCTCCCCAGCTGATTTATGTAAGCGCTACTCCTGCCGATTATGAAATGGAAAAATGCCAGGGGGTGCTGGTTGAACAGCTTATTAGGCCCACCGGCCTTGTGGATCCTGCCATCGAAGTACGTCCGACATTGAACCAGATTGACGACCTGATTACCGAGATCAACAAAAGAACCACCCTGGATGAAAGAGTGCTGGTCACAACACTGACCAAACGTATGGCCGAAGAGCTGTCGAAATACCTGTTGAAACTGAGCATACGATGCCGTTACATTCATTCTGACATTGACACGCTCGAAAGGGTGGAGATCATGGATGGATTGCGTAAGGGCAAATTTGATGTGCTGGTGGGCATTAACCTGTTACGCGAAGGACTTGACCTGCCGGAGGTTTCCCTGGTTGCCATACTGGATGCCGATAAAGAAGGGTTTCTGCGTTCAGCCCGCAGCCTGACCCAGACTTCCGGCCGTGCAGCCCGCCACCTCAATGGCAGGGTCATCATGTATGCTGACCAGGTGACTGCCTCCATGAAAAAAGCCATTGACGATACCAACTACCGAACCCCAAGACATATCGTGAAAGGTCATATGGATATGATGGGCAATAAACTGACGAAGGCCAAAGCATATGTAGAATCAGAGAATATTGATGTCGCTGCAGATCCCCTTCTGAAATACATGGATAAAAATGATATCAGAAAGGCCATTGACAGGACAAAGCAAGCGATGAAGAGCGCCGCTAAAGACCTTGATTTTATTGAAGCTGCACGGTTACGGGACGAAATGTTTGCGCTGGAGAAATTACTTAAAGAGTGATGAGTTATGATCCGCCTGAGGCGGAATGAGTTATGAGTGTGATGTTGTGTTAATGTGATAATGTGATAATGTGATAATCTGCAATTGTTCAATTGTTGATTCCAATCCGAAAAGTGAACATTTTGGACTAAAGTCCTGTAACAAGTTGATTATCAATTGCCACTACTTTAAGGTGGCAAGTCATATCGCTGAAATATAGGGCTTTAGCCAAATTTGTTTCATAAATAAGTTCTTTTCGGAGCGGACTCATTGTTCGATTGTTCGTCCGCCTGAGGCGGAGTTCATTTATTCGAATGTTCGTATATTCGATTGTTGCACATCCTGATACCTGATACTTGATACCTGATACCTGATACCTGATACTAATATATCACTTCCCTTTTTCTAACGACTAATCGAAGGATGCTGTCGGAAATGAGAAAGGTTTTTTATCTTCATTATAAACAGGAGAAGTCGTTTTATAAATATTCCTGCTGGTAGTAATGGTATATTTTACAGTTAACTCCATGGCACCCTGATAATTTGTTCCATAATGAAATCTTGATACATTAAAATCATAATTACCTAATATTGTCAACTGCCCTGCTGAGAAACCCAAATTAAAAAGTAAATCCCTGAAATTGTCGCCGCGGTAGTTGGCAAACTTGCTGTTTCTGGATCCCAGGCCCCAGATGAGATTGTAATTCCTGAGTTCAACACAGACATTAAAACCCATTATTCTCTCCTTTGTGATCGTTTTATCGAATACTTCATACCACTGCATATCTTCAAAATATTGATTGGTAGCTAAGTAGTAAATATGCAGGGGTACTTTTTTTAATACTATTCCAATTTCTGCGTGAAATTTGCAAATCGGGTTAATGGTGGTATTCTCATCATAAAAACTATCGCCAACTCTATTCTGGAATATCTCAGAAATACCAGCCGATAAAGCGAAGGATTCTTCAGGAACGTATAATAAAGTATTAACACCAAAAGGAATAGCAAGAACGTGATATGAATTGGCATGGTAAGGTTCGAAATTTGGCTTTGTAGGATCAAACACATAATTACCGGGGTCCCATTGATTATTAAAAGTCAGCTGATTAAACTCTATGTTCTTATCAATGAAATCAAGCCCGGTGGCGCCGGAAACCGACCATACACACTTGGGAGTAAATAAACCGTTAATGTCATATTTTAATCCTACAACTGGATAAACGGAAGTGGAATTCAGATTGCCGTTGCCGGCCTGGTATTTTACAACTGATAATCCAACCGTTAGATCGAGAGGAATAATGACGTTTCTTCTTCTTTGCCATGGAATCTCAAAATACTTGCGGCCATCAAGGAAGGCAGACATGATCTTCACAGGTTGTCCGATATTAAACCATTGATTCCTGGTAGTGATCCCGAATCTCATATTTTCGTAAAACATACCTGCATTGGCCGGATTTACCTCCAGCGGATTTGCACCTATCTGAGAAAAATGAATATCCTGGGCTTTTAATGCAAATGATATATTAAAAATAAAATATATAAGAAGTAATTTATTAACTTTCATGACACTAATTATTTAATTAATGTAATATTCCCTTTTTTGAAAATTCTCTGACCACTCCCGCAAATAGCGCTCAGATAATAATAAAATACCTGAACGTCCAGCACTTCATCGGTTCCACCCTTACTGCCATTCCAGGTAAATGAAATATCATTTGTCTCATAGATACAATCTCCCCACACGTTATAAACCCTGAAATCAAGAAATATGATGTTATCAGAATGCTCTGCAAATAAAAAATCATTTATATTATCTCCGTTCGGAGAAAATGAATTGGGAATATCAACATAACATGGACATTCAGCCAGTCTGTCATCAACGGTAATGGTAGTAGTGCCGGTAAGTGCCCTGGTGCAACCTGCGGCATCAGTGACCGACATTAAACTATAAACAGTACTTACCGGGTAAGGTGCAACACAATAAGGAGGTATTTTTTCCAATAAATACCTGACCGTATGCGTCGCAAAATTTTCTGTAATATCATTCACCCCATCACCTAAAGTCACATTGAACGGGGGTGAACCAATCATAGAGATACATACATTGGGTATAATACAAGGACAAACAGAAGTATCTGAACAACAAAAGAAGGCATCAGGGGTCGGGTCAACTTTGACCAACGCTGAACTGCTGATATTAAATGGACATTGTTTTGTATTCGAATCGCTCACAGTGATTATGCTATATGCAGTAGTCGAAGACGGTGAAACTTTAAATATCTTAGGAGAAGTGGTTATTCCGGATAAGATAATTGAAGGGTCACCTAAGCCATCATCTATACTTACATTCCAGTTTGCAACCCCTGTAAGATCAAGAACCAGCATAATACTGTCGGATATACAGATCGGGTTTTTTTCTCCGGGCGCAATAATCAGAGAAGCGGTTGGTACAGTAACGGGATGAAAATTCAACGGGATGTTTAAAGGAATAGTATCAACACAACCATTTGTAATAAACCCGGTAATCAGTATCAGACCCAGAGAAGGATTAACAGTAAAGCAACATGGCATGGTAATGCAGGACAATGTCACCGATTGAACATTATTATTTTGAGTATAAAAAACCGTCCAGGGACCTGTTCCCGGCAGGTTTATGCAAACAGAAGCTTCTTCCTGTCCTTCACAGATGGTATCAGTAGTTATATCAGTTGCTAAAATAGTCTGCTGGTCAATTATGTGTACTTTAATACTGTCAGTAATGCCGACGTCACAGGATGCCGGGGTCGAATCCATAATATGTAACAGTACTACTTCAAAATAACCGGAAGTATTCGCAGGCAAAGGATTTTGAACGGGCATTTCATAAGGATTCTGAAATACCGGGCCTAACACGGGTTGTGGAGTGATTGTACCGCCAATAGGATTTTCAATGCCCGGGGTGATGTAAAATGGGGGTGATCCGGTAAGTTCAACAGGGATAAAAACAACAGTGGGAAGTCCGCAGATATCTAATGAATCATCTTCAATATGTGCATCCGGAACCGGGTAAACGATCATCGGTCGCATCCCGCTGACAGAGCCGTTACAACCTGCCTGTGGCTCATTGGAATCTCCGACCGAATAAAGACTGAAAATATAAACATGTGGGAAAATCACTGTCGAATTAGCGGTAGGAAAATATTCAATATTTCCGGTATAAGTACATGTTGTGCCGATCTGGGTCAGGGGATTACAACCAGGCAGACCCGTGGATATATCAAAACAGGCAAAGTCAGGGTCAGGTAAAATTCCATCGCTGTATAAAAGATAAAACGGCGGAACTCCGTTGAACGTCAGATGAAGAATAATTGTGTCATCCTCACATGTCGTTCCGGGAACCGGTGAAGGTGGCAAGGTGGTTATGCTGTCAAGGATCGCTTCAGGATTTGGTACAATGACTATGTTGCATGTATTAAAAAGCGGATTCCCCGGACAGGAAACTACGGAACCGAAAGAAATTTCAATTGAATTAATTGTCAGAGTATAAATTGATGTCGGACAAATTGTTGAATTGCAATTGACTAACGGAGGAAGTGGCAGAAATACCATTTCATAACTATTCACCGTATTAATCGTATCAGAATATGTGGTGGTTAAGGAAGAAGGCGGTGAAGCCTGGGAAACCGTGTAATTGACGGTATAAACCGTACCCGGTGCACCTATGACTGTTGCAGGCACACCAGGATAAACAGAAAGGGAATCACAGCATATCTCAACCTGAGGATCATTGATTGTAACTGCAGGAACAGGGTAGATATTCAGATCACAGGTATCAGAAAGTGTGCAGGCATTGCAGGCTGGATCAGCTCCTGAAAAAGAGACACTCACCGAGTATTCGAGAGTATTAATTACATAAGGGACCCAGTAAGGAGCACCAGGTGAAAAAGTATATACGGGTGGATTAGGGACTACATAATTTGGCACATTCATTGTTAAAATCGGCCCGCCCGACGGGGTAATATTGTTACCCTGTAAGAATAAATCAACTGTTTTACCAATATAGGAAACAGGAAAATGAACTGTAATCATATTTTCAGAAAGATCTGATGCACAATATGCTGTACCACAATTAATATTAATGGAATCATTTGGTACAGTAATAATGATTGAATCAGTAACATTACAAAGGATTCCCTGTAACCCGGTAAAACTAACGGAATAATAATATGTTCCCGGACATAAGCATGAAATATTTTGTAAATTAGAAATGAAAGCAGGATTAAAGTTATTTGTCCATTGAATTAAATATGGGGGTATTCCACCTGTGATATTCAGGTTTATCGAACCATCACAGCATCCTGAATTTGAACAGTCATTATGTGTAGAACTTATAGTAATTTGAGTTGGTTCCTTGATTGTGTCAGTCAGGATGATCTGTGGGTATCCTGTTTGCGGGCAATTATTAAGATCATGTACATTTACTGAATAAATTCCTGCGCCAATACCAATCAAATCCCCAACAGTTGCATTAAACGGACACAGACAGGCACCATTGCATATCCAGTTGAAATTATACGGAGCAGTACCTCCGACTACAGCAATATTTATTGCCCCGTTACAATCACCGTGACAATTTGCATTTAATATACTACCAAAAGAAGCAGTAACCGGTTGAGGTTCATTAATATAATAACATAAGGTAGTGTCACAGCTTGCAGCATCAGTAATTGATATGCAATAATAACCCGGAGGCAGGCTGGTATATGGAGAAGACAGGATATTGCCTGATGAATCAATGCATGTAATAGTATATGGAGGTACACCGCCTGCCACATTCAGACTGATAGAACCGGTCGGAGCCCCATCTACTGAATTACATTGGCAGTCATTTATTACAGCACTGATTACTATTGGCAGATGTTCAGGAACAACACAGGTATCAACTTTCCAGCAACCATGTGCATCCGTGACAGTAGCAAAATATACACCTCCTCCAAGATTACTGGTGCAGGGTAATGTATCAACAATAGAATTTGACCAGACATATGAATAGGGCAGTGTTTCTCCGGAAGCACCAACACATGCTGTCCCGCCAAGATTTGTATAACATGAACCTGCTAATGTTGTTGTGCAATGAAGGTTAAATGCAGTTGGTACATTAATAAAGAAAGTTGCCGTATTTTTGCACCCCGAAACATCCGTCACACTTACAGAGTATGTACCACAATGGTCGTTAATATCTGAATCTGTAGTACCATTTGACCAAAAATATGCATAAGGTGAATTTTCTCCGGTAACCGAAGTAATAATACTTCCGTCATTGGTTAAGTTTACAGGATTGTCAGCAGAATTACAGGTACAATTTGTAATTGAACCGGAAATATTTAAGGGCGATGGAGAAGAAATATTGTAATCATCAGTATTCGAACATCCGTGTGAATCGCTGACAGAAACAGAATAATTACCGGGCAGAAGATTATTTATATGATTTAACCCCGGACATGGCGTCGGTGACCAGCAATATGAATAAGACGGGGTCTCGCCAGTCACGGTCAAAGTGATTGAACCTCCCTGATAACCAATATCCTGGTGATTACAATGTGTATTAATAACTGATGATGAAATATTTAGAGCAAGAGGTTGGGTAATCTGAGTGCAATTCGGAGGTAATGGTGTTGAATCAAGAGATGAACATCCGTTAGAATCAGTGATGGTAACACAATAGATGCCGATTTTCAGACCGGTAATATTTATCGTATTAGAGAAACCGGTTCCTGAAGTATAAGGTAGTCCGTTTTTAGTCCATAAATAATCGTAAGGAGCTGATCCACTGCTAATGCTTAAAGTAATAGTTCCGTCAAAATGTGAACCGTTGTCAGCCGGGTTACATGTACAATTGGTTGATGTAATAGAATAAATCACTGGCTGGATTGGAGGCAGGTCTATACATAATGAATCAACGCAATTGTTAGCATCTATTACGGTTACACAATAAGTTCCTGATAATAAATTGCAGATATCAGCATCTGTCATTCCATTGCTCCAATGGTATGTATAATCCGGGAGACCTCCTGTTACTGTCAAATTTATACAGTATTCACAATTTATTATTGAAATGCTCTTAGATATTGAAATACAGGGTGGTTCATCAAGATATAAATGTAAAACCATAGGTGGTACAGGGCATCCTGTTGCATCGGTTATGGTGACAGAATATAAACCAGATAACAAATTGGATATGCAATGTATCCCGGCATCAACAAACGGATGAATCGAATGATCAGGATACTGCCAGACAAATTGGTAAACCGGGTTACCACCTGAAACATTCAGGCATATCTTTCCGCTGGCATCACCGCAGCATATCGGTTTATACAGATGTGAAATTACCATTATTTCAGGCGGTGTGACCAGGCTATCACAATTTGCATCGGGGAAATAACAGGAATTGCTGTCAGTGATTGTTACACAATAATTTCCAGCTCCGATGCCGGTCAAATTCTGACTGGTTGAACCATTAGTCCACAAATATTGATATGGACCAGTTCCTCCTGTGGGAGTAATATCGATTTCTCCATTATTCCCAGGTGTATAACAGCTTGGATTTGAAACTATTTCGTTAACAGTTAAAGGAGCAGGCTGACCTACAGTGAAGTTTCCAAAATATGAACAATTATTAACGTCGGTTATTGAAACGTAATACAAACCGGAATGAAGTCCGGAAATATCCTGTGTATAATATATAGGATTCATTCCTGAATCGAACCAAAAGAAAGAATAATCAGGAGGTGTTGTTCCTCCCGAAACAGTAATATTTATTTGACCATCCTGGCTATCCGGGCAGGTGCAATCACCAATATGAGCGGTTACAGAAATTGAATTTGATTGTGAAATTACATAATATCCTGAAATTTGGCATTCATTGCAATCGGTCACTGTAACAATGTAATTTCCCGTGCACAGGCCCGTCATTAGATTTGTCGTGGATCCATCAGACCAGAGATACTGATAACCCTGTTGACAAGTTGAATCACCACCTGTCACTGTTAATAAAATAGTACCGTCACATATAGAACACGAAGTATTGGAAATATTGCTGTTAATATTTATCTGGGCGGGTTGGGACACAGTATATACCGCAGATTCAACGCAATTGTTAGCATCAGTAACAGTCAGAAAATAAATTCCGGCTGTAAGACCAGAGATATCTTCCGTTGTTTCAGAGTTTGACCAATTAAAATAATAAGGTACCACCCCACCGGAAACGGTAATGTCTATGTTGCCTGTTTTATTACCGAAACAGGGAAGTACATTTGTTATGGTATCAGATATGCTGATTCTGACTGGTTCAAAAACATCAAAGTTATCGGATATTATACATCCGTTGGCATCCGTCATAGTAACTGTGTAATTGCCTCCGTTTAAACTGTTAATATCTTCTGCAGATGATCCGTTCGACCATATGAAAACATATGGCATGACTCCACCACCGGGTGTAATATTAATTGAACCATTGGTGCTTCCCCAACAGGTAACAGGTGTGACATTTCCACTCAAGGTAAGCGTATCTGGTTGTGATATATTATAGCAGGCAGTTATTGTACAATTATTTGAATCAATAACCGTAACACAATATAAACCTGCGCAAAGTGTACTAATATCCTCATGAGTCGCTGAATTTGACCAGTAATATGAATATGGCAGGGTTCCACCTGTTATGCTTATGTCAATTGAACCATCACAATTGCCGTTACAACGGGAGTTGGTCGTCACCCCATTTATAGTTAACTGGTACGGTTCATCAATTATATAATATCCTGTTGCTTCACAACCATTTACATCGGTGACTATCACTGAATAAACACCTGCAGTAAGATCTGAAATATTATCTGTAATTTCACCATTTGACCATACATAGGAATATGGCGATATTCCTCCTGTTACAAAAAGGTTAATACTTCCATTATTGTTACCGAAACAGGGAAATACATTTGCAATGGATGCAGATAAGCCGATGCTGTCTGGCTCAAAAACATTATAGGTTGCTGTTATGATACAACCATTGGCATCCGTCATTGTAACTGTGTAATTACCTCCGTTTAAACTGTTAATATCTTCAGTTGTCGATCCGTTCGACCATAGGAAAACATACGGTTTGACTCCACCACCGGGTGTAATATTAATTGAACCATTGGTGCTTCCCCAACAGGTAACGGGTGTGACAATTCCACTCAAGGTTAGTGTATCTGGTTGTGATATATTATAGCAGTCAGTTATTCTACAATTATTTGAATCAATAACCGTAACACAATATAAGCCTGCGCAAAGTGTACTAATATCCTCATGAGTCGCTGAATTTGACCAGTAATATGAATATGGCAGGGCTCCACCTGTTATGCTTATATTAATTGAACCATCACAATTGCCGTTACAACGGGGGTTGGTCGTCACCCCATTTATAGTTAACTGGTACGGTTCATCAATTATATAATATCCTGTTGCTTCACAACCATTTACATCGGTGATTATCACTGAATAAACACCTGCAGTAAGATCTATAATATTATCTGTAATTTCACCATTTGACCATACATAAGAATATGGCGATATTCCTCCTGTTACAAAAAGGTTAATACTTCCATTATTGTCACCGAAACAGGGAAATACATTTGCAATGGATGCGGATAAGCCGATGCTGTCTGGCTCAAAAACATAATAGGTTGCTGTTATGATACAACCATTAGCATCCGTCATGGTAACTATGTAATTACCTCCGTTTAAACTGTTAATATCTTCAGTTGTCGATCCGTTCGACCATAGGAAAACATACGGTTTGACTC
>JAPLDU010000065.1 GCA_026391255.1 Bacteroidia bacterium
GATTTCTGCTAAATTATAACATATTACATAGCGGACAATCCCCTCCCTGCCAGCAGGGAGGGGAAAAAGGGGAGGGTAAATAAATTAAATTATACGCTAATAATCAAACTCTTAATAAAATTCAAAACAGTTTCTTAAAGTTTGATTAAAATTTGTCAACTTGTAACTTTCAGGTTGTTTAGACTATAGACTGTCAGACTTTTAGGAAAATTGAATTCAATTACTATTCCTGTTTTCACCATTTGTCCTGTTACCTGATCCGCCGTGGCGGATTGATACCGGATATATATTCATATAGCTGACAGTCTAAAAGCCTACAGCCTAATGGCCTGAGTAGTTACCTTTTCTTAAATACTACAATCTCAGATTGTCCGGTGGAAGGTATAAAAATAATTTACAGTAAAGTTCCAGATCAGGGTGACCCCGATGGCAAATACCTTGGCAAGGTAAAAGTTTAGTTTGAATCTGCCGTGTAACAGCCAGATCACTGAGTTATTGATGAGCAATCCAAACATTGATACTGTGAAAAATTTTGAAAATTCATTGAAAACGTGCGGATTTTCGCTATGAAAAGTCCAGATGCGGTTCAGGAAATAATTTGAAACTGCGCCCAATGCAAAACCGGTTGAATTGGCAAGGTATTTATAAATCTTTGCCTTTTCCTTCAGCAGCCAGGTAGTTCCAAAATCAACGAAGGTGCCCGAAAAACCGACCACACAGAACTTGACTATTAACCAGTAAATCCCCATTTGCAATATTACTTTTCTTATTAAAAACGCTGCAAACCTACATTATTTTTCAGGATGACAAAGCAGTATCTCTCTGAAAGCAGGTTTCATCCTTAATTTAAGGAATAGAACACAGATGACACAGATACTTCGTAGCGCTGATTTTCACGGATTATTAATCTGCGTAAATCTGCGGTGTTTACATCTGTGTCATCTGCGTTCTAGTTGGTTACATGACCAATTTGGGGCTAGGTCAAATGAAAAATAATTGATTCCGTTATCTTTGCTGCAAATCAATGCAAACCGGTATGTAATAAAAATTCATTCTATGGATAAGGTTTTTGGTTTATTGTTTCAAAAAAAGTTTCTGATCATTCTTCTGGTCATGAATGTGATACTTTTTTGTATCAGTCTGTGGCACAGGTATATTTATATTGACGATGCATGGTTCGGCGAACAGGCTTATTCGTTTGCAAAATTTGGATTCGTAAAAACACTCACCATACCTGGTTTCCTTGGATGGGACAGGCATTTATTCGTGTATCATAAACTGAATATCATGATGGGAGCGGCCGTGATCAGCCTTTTCGGCTTCTCGGTCTATTACCTCAAATGTATTTCGCTTGTTTTCTTCCTGGTTTTCCTGTGGAGTATGTTCAGATATCAGAAGACTTTAAGTAAATCAAAGGATGAGAATAATTTGTTTCTTATTTTTCTATTGGTAATTGTCAATCCGCTGATTGTTGAGTATAGTTATACTTTCCGTACAGAAATTCCGATGATGTTTTTTGGATTCATTTCTTTCTGGTCGCTTGAAAATTTCCTGGCCGACGGTAAATCAAAGTGGACGGCTCTTTCCGGGATATCGTCAGGACTGGCTTTCCTGGTACATCTGAACGGAATAGCTATTGTTGCTGCAGGTTTTATTTATCTTGTTCTGAAAAAGAAATTCAGGGGACTGGTCGTATATACCATTACATCTGTGCTGACCTGTTCCCTGTACTTTTATGATCTCTGGCAGAAAGGGAATTTCCACACGTTTATTTTCCAGATGACCCACTGGCCTGATAACGTTGCCCAGAGCTATTCCTCTCATGGTATATGGTCGCTGATCTCTAATGTTGTGGTAAAGATGACGGAAGAACACCAGCGCTTCTTCTGGAGCCCTAATTCGGCGGTCTTTTCCGTTCTTTTTTTCATCATCCTGATCTCTTGTTTTAAATTCCTGTGGAAAGAGTACCGGAATTTATTGACTTATACATTTGTTCTGATCTTTTCGATGAATGTGTTCGGCTCTCACATTGCCGAACGATATTTACTGACATATGTTCCTTTCATGATCCTGATCATTGCCGCCGGACTTCATCATTACAAAGAACTGCAATCAAAAACCGCCGGAATTATGAAGCCTGTTCTGGTAGTTGTGATCATTGCCCTGTTTGCGGTTACCGGCATGAAGTACGCCCGCATATATTCCCTGAATGACAATTATCCTGTCATCTATCACCGGGTGTTATCTAATATTAAAGATCAAAATGCCAGGATACTGGTTCCCTATGAATTTGTTTTTAATGAACTGCCGGCACATGACCTGGTTTCCTACCAGGCAATAAAATACTACCAGGGCACTCTGCCAAAGATGCTTACTCAACAGGAAATGCTGGAGAAAATCAATTCTATGGGCATTGATTACATCGTGATTGACAAATATCTTCCAATTGATGATTATTTCACCTGGTTTTACGGCGGGGTGATTCATGAAAATCCCTGGTACAAAGAATTCTACCGGGAAAAAGATTTTATCATTTTACAACGGAAAACCTGATTCAATGATTAATGAATATTAATCTTTTTCTTAGTCTTAGTCTGAATTTTGACCAGGACAAGGACTAGGACAAGGACAAAGACTAGGAAATAAAATTAGAAACTGTTTTGAATTTTAATTATTTCTGTTAAATAATTCATATTCAACTTCTTTTGCTTGCCCAAAAGTATACTCTGTCATTTGCAAAAATTCAAGCGACATTTTTTATTTGTCTTGGTTCAAGAAGCAAAAGGGCACCACGAACGAGACGTTTCGACAAGCTCAACGCCCACTTCTTTTGGTAACCGGCCATTGAGCCTGTCGAAATGGCATGTTGTATTCCACACCGTAAGTTACTCACCCCGACAAGTCGGGGTTCGTGAGATCGCTTCGCTCTTAATAAATGGATGCGAAGCATAAAATTAAAAATTCCATATCAACGAATTGCTGTTTGAGTGAAGTCGAGGAACGAGACGGAACGAGTTCAATTCGTTAAGTCTTTTTTGCATACTTTTTGTGACGACAAAAAGTATGAAGAAACAAATACAAAAATATCATCTGGAAAAAATTCAAAATAATTACTTAGTCTTAGTCCTAATCTTAGACTTAGTCTGAAATTTGAAAATGACTAGGACTAAGTCAAGGACAAGGACATGACTAAGAAGGAAAATTAGTGGTTAAACTTAAACTTAGTCGTATTTTTGACCCCTGAAATGAATAACATCGTCATACCAGAAAAGGATTTTAAGAGATTACTACTCCCGCTCGAAGAACTGCATGACTGCCGCATATGTCCGCGTAACTGCGGCGCCGACAGGTTTACCTCGAAAAAAGGATGGTGCCTGGCCGATGCATCTTTCAATATAAGTTCAATAGTGATACACAGGGGTGAAGAGCCGGTCATCGGAGGTGAACAGGGTATTTGCAATGTTTTTTTTACTCACTGTAACCTGCAATGTATTTATTGCCAGAATTACCAGATCAGCAGAAATACATCAGCCTTAACTGACAATCAGCCTGAATTTATTCAGATACTTGAACAAATTACCGGTATCCTCGACAGCGGAATCGAAGCGGTCGGGTTTGTTTCACCATCTCATATGGTTCCTCAGATAAAAGCGATCATTAACGCTTTGCATTATCTGAGGTATTTCCCGACAATAGTTTATAATTCCGGTGGATTTGATAAAGTGGAAACATTAATGACCCTGGAAGGGCTGATTGATGTATATCTTCCGGATTTTAAGTATTTTAATGCGTCATTAGCCAAACTCTGCTCCGGTGCAGATGACTATCCTGCAGTCGCTGTAAATGCCCTTAAAGAAATGTTCAGGCAGAAAGGTTCGACTTTAGTTTGTAACGAAGAGGGCAGGGCAGTATTTGGTATGGTCATCAGGCATCTTGTATTGCCGGGTCATGTTGAGAACAGCCTCAATATTCTCCGGTTTATTGCCGGCGAATTATCACCATTGCTGCATATTTCGCTGATGTCACAATATTATCCGACTGACCATGTTACAGGTCGTAAATTGCTCGGAAGAACAATTTATCCTCAGGAATATCACTTGGTAGTTGATGAAATGGAGAAATTGGGCTTAAATAACGGATGGATTCAGGAAATGAATAGCAATATGAATTACCGCCCTGATTTTCAGGGTGTGCATCCCTTTGAATCAAATGAAAGTCAGACTTAGTTCTGATCTGAGTCTTAGTCGTATTTTTAACCAGGACAAAGACAAGGACTAGTAAAGAAAATTAGTCTTTGTTCTAATCCTTGACTTAGTCTTCATGATTTATTTTACTACCGTCAGGTAAACTATCTGTTAAATGTAGTAGTTCTTTATTATTACCGGGTAACAGGAATATCTCGCCCACTACGGGGCTTAGTTTTTAAGGAATCATTATTTCTACCGATATTAAGTCACTACGTGACTATCCCGTTAGGGATAATATATTGGTAGAAAATAATTAGCTCCTGAAAGTCAAGTTCCGTAGGAACGAAATATTAAAATTTAACAGACAACAGTAAATAAAGGGCCAGATAGAAATAAAAAAACTGAATATTTTTTATATATTAAATAAAATATATCTTTGCAACCCACAAATTTTCCTGGTGAATATTTGTATTTAGTTATTAATTAAAAACTTAGACTAAAGTGAATACTTTAAGTTACAAGACTGTATCGCTTAATAAAGAAACCATATCGAAGGAATGGTACCTGATTGATGCAGAGAACGAGGTTCTCGGGCGTTTATGTTCCCGTGTTGCTTTGATATTAAGGGGTAAACACAAGCCATCATATACACCACATGTTGATTGTGGTGACAATGTAATTGTGATAAATGCCGATAAGGTCAGAATGACAGGAAAGAAATTCAATGAATATATTTACCTGAGTCATACCGGTTATCCGGGAGGTCAGAAAGCAAAGACGCCGAAACAGATGCTGGCCAACAATCCACGTTCGCTGGTAGAACATGCCATCAAAGGGATGTTACCTAAGAACCGTCTTGGCAGTCAGTTATTCAGGAATATTTATGTATATGCTGGTTCCGAACATCCTCACCAGGCTCAGCAACCCAAAGAAATAAATTTAAATTCGATCAGATAGAATTATGGAAATTATCAATGCTATAGGAAGGCGTAAGGCATCCATTGCAAGAATTTATCTCAGTGAAGGGAAAGGAAATATTACCGTTAACAACAGGGATTTCAAGGAATATTTCCCGGTAGTTACCCTTCAGCACTCCGTATTACAACCTCTTAAAGTTTTAAACGTTTCTGAAACCTACGACATCAGCGTTAATATGTATGGAGGTGGTATGAAAGGACAATCTGAGGCACTTCAGCTTGCCATTGCCCGCGCTCTTGTTAAAATAAATGCTGAAGATAAACCCGCTTTACGAGCTGCCGGCTTGCTTACACGTGATCCCCGCGAGGTGGAACGTAAGAAACCCGGACAAAAGAAGGCCCGTAAGAGGTTCCAGTTCAGCAAACGTTAAGAGCTGTCTTCCGGTTGTTTAGTATCTAAACTGGCTGGACCTGTAGAATTACTCAGCTACCTGCCGGTTGCTAAAATAAGAAGGTAAACAATTAATTTTTATTTCATGTTACATACAAATTTTCAGGAATTACTTGATGCCGGTGTACATTTCGGGCATCTGAAAAGAAAATGGAATCCCAATATGGCTCCTTATATTTTTATGGAGCGAAACGGGATACACATAATCGATCTTCACAAAACCATTGCCAAGCTTGACGAAGCTGCCGCTGCCGTTAAGCAGATTGCAAAATCAGGACGTAAAATCCTGTTTGTCGCTACCAAAAAGCAGGCAAAGGACATAGTTGCCGAAAAAATCAAATCTGTCGGTATGCCATATGTTACAGAAAGATGGTCCGGCGGGATGTTGACTAATTTCCCGACTATTCGTAAGGCTGTTAAAAAAATGGGTTCCATCGATAAAATGGCCAAGGATGGTACTTTTGATAACCTTTCCAAACGTGAAAAACTCCAGGTTACCCGTCAGCGTGCCAAATTAGAGAAAAACCTTGGCAGTATTGTTGATCTGTCGCGCCTCCCGGCCGCCATGTTTATTGTTGATGTGTCAAAAGAATACATTGCCGTTTCAGAAGCCCGTAAACTGGGTATCCCTGTTATTGGCATAGTGGATACAAACTCCGATCCGGAAATTATTGATTTCCCAATTCCCGCAAATGATGATGCTACCAAATCCATCTCACTCATTATTGATGTGATGACCGCTGCCATTAGGGAAGGTGTTTCCGAAAGAAAAGTGGATAAGGACAAAGACCTGGATCAGGAAGATAAAGATCAGGTGACTAAAGGTGAAACCAAAAAATCAGGCGCACGTAAGATGAGAAAAAGAACGGTTCAACCCGAAGGCTCATCTCATGAAGCGGAGGAATAGCCTGTTTTCATCTGTTTTATAAGGCTTATAGACTATAGACTGTTAGGCTATTAGGAAAAATTTCATTATCTCACAATAATTATTGTTTTTCCTGATACCTGATCCGCCACGGCGGACTGATACTTTTTCTAATAGCCTACAGCCTAAAAACCTACAGCCTGTTTACCTAACCTGGACAAGCCAAAACCAAACAAGAAATCACAAATCTCAAAATACAAATAACAAATAAATACCAATCGACAAAATGACAAATTCAAAACCGGTGTATGATTAAGAAGATTTACTTTTCAGTTTGCAAAGCGAGTAAGGTTATATAAAGAAACTTCCAAATAATATTTCGAACATTGAAAAATCAAAGTAATTTGTTTCGTATTTGAAATTTTGATATTGTTTATTATTCGTTTTTTGTAATTTGTTTTTTGGAATTTTTTGCCAAAACGTGTCAGGATTCTTGAAATAAAATACTATATATTCAAATTTATTCATGATATTCATTAAATTTAAATTGTAAAGATATGGCTCAGATAACAGCATCAGATGTTGCAAAACTCAGGAATATCACCGGCGCCGGTATGATGGATTGTAAGAATGCACTTATCGAATCGGACGGTAATTATGAAACCGCGGTCGAAATTATCCGTAAAAAAGGGAAAGCCGTTGCCATTAAACGTGCCGACCGCGAAGCCAGTGAAGGTGTGGTACTTGCCACAACCACGGCTGACGGCAAAAGAGGTGCAATGGTAGTGTTGAATTGCGAAACCGATTTCGTCGCTAAAAACGAAAAATTCATTGAATTTGCCCGCAGGATATTGGCAATAGCTATCGAAAAGAATCCCGAAAACCTCGATGCTTTGAAAAACCTGAAAATGGATGGCAGAACGGTGGCTGAGATTGTTACGGAACAAATCGGCATTATCGGTGAAAAATTAGACTTACCCCACTACGATAAAATTGAAGCCGGGAGTGTGATTGCTTATATCCACCCTGGCAATAAACTGGCTGCATTGGTCGGACTTAATAAATCAGCTGATGATCAGCAGGTAGGTAAAGACATGGCAATGCAGGTAGCTGCAATGAACCCTGTAGCTGTAGATATTTCCGACGTTCCCAAAAGTGTGGTCGATAAAGAAATTGAAATAGGTATAGAACAGGCAAGAACCGAAGGGAAACCGGAAAATATGCTCGAGAAAATAGGACAAGGTAAACTCCAGAAATTTTACAAGGAAAGTACCCTCCTTAACCAGGAATTCATAAAAGACTCAAAACTAACCGTGAAGCAATATCTCCATGGTGTTGATAAAGAACTGACTGTTACGGGTTTTAAACGTTATACTTTAAATATCTGATCAGGGAAATAGGCATAAGTACCTTATTTTTGAAACCTTGACGAGTATTGGCAAAAAACTCCAAAAAACAAATAACAAAAAACAAATAATTAACAATATCAAAATTTCAAATGCGAAACAAACTACTTTGATATTTTGCAAACTGAAAAGGCCGTTCTTCTATATAATACACCGGTTTTGAATTTGTCATTTTGTTAATTGAAATTTATTTGTTATTTGTATTTTGAGATTTGTGATTTTTTGTTTGGTTATGACTTGTCCAGGTTTGGCATTTGGGTTCAAAATATCGACATACAACTATAAACTGACAGCATTAATCTGCAGTTGAATGATCTGAGTGTTACTAATCGGTTAATTCAAAAAAAAAGCTCTGAATATCCAGGGCTTTTTTTATTTTTGTTATTAACCATTCTTTTACCTAATACCTAGTGCCTAATGCCTAATGCCTATTGCCTATTGCCTATTGCCTAATGCCTATTGCCTATTGCCTATTGCCTTGATTATGTTTAATAGCATAAAAATATAATGTTATGTAACCTGTATGTCACAAAAAAAATATCATAAATTTGCCCATTATTAATCTTAAAAATTCTAATATGAAAAAAATTTTATCATTATTTTGTTTCCTGGCATTTATTACTATATTAAATGCTCAGACTCAGCGTCTTGTGCTTGTTGAAGAGTTTACCCAGGCCAGTTGTGGTCCATGTGCTTCCCAGAACCCTGGTTTTGATGCTCTTTTACAGGCAAATCCAACCAAGGTTTGTGTTATTAAGTATCATACAGTATGGCCAGGTGTTGATCCTATGAATGCCCAGAATCAGTCCCAGGTTGCAACAAGGGTTACTTATTATGGTGTCGATGGTGTTCCTATGGGAATGTATGATGGTAAAATAGATAGTTCGTTTGCCAATTATCCGGGTTCCCCTGGTAATTTTACCCAGGCTATAATTGATAATGCATATGCAGTTCCATCTCCTTTTACTATTACGGTTAACCACAATTTATCCTCTGACCTGGATTCAGTTTTTGCTACTGTTACTGTTACTGCTGCCGAGGCTGTTTCAGTAGGAAACCTGAAACTTCATGTTGTTTTGGTTGAAGATCCAATTACTTTTAGTGTTGAACCCGGGACAAATGGTGAAACCACCTTCTATAATGTAATGAGGGAAATGTTTCCCAGTGACCAGGGTACTGCAATAACAAACACCTGGACCAGCGGTCAGTCACAGGTATTCAATTTTGCTGAAGCTTTACCATCTTATATCTATAACCTGAGTAAGCTGAGTGTTGTTGCTTTTATCCAGGACAACAATAATAAAAATGTGAAGCAGGCAGCTAAAACTGCACCAATTCCTGTTAATGTTGACGCTACTGTTACTGCAGTTAATAATTTGCCTCCTTTTCCTCAATGCGACGCTACTCCTTTTACTGCAAGCTGTACATTCAAAAATTTCGGAACAACTGCTCTTACTTCATGCACTTTAAATTTCCAGGTTGATAATGGTACTATACAACAGGTAAACTGGACTGGTAACCTTGCAAGTGGTGCAACCGCAACTTATAATCTCCTTCCTGTAGTACCTGCTCCGGGTTCACATACATTCACCGTTTATATTACCAATCCGAACGGGATTGCAGATTATGCACCTGCCAATGGGAAAAAGCAATTTAGCTATATAATATTATCAGTATTCGTGCAAGTTCCGTTAGTTGAAGGATTTGAAGGGGCTACTTTCCCTCCGGCTGGTTGGACTATTGTCAATCCCGACGGTAGTTATACCTGGTCACACGTAACGACGACCGGTTCACAGGGTAGTTCTTCAGCATGCTATATCTTAGATTATCTCAATCCTACAGGATCTCTTGATGATCTTTATGCTAAACCCCTTGATTTAAGTACAACCGGATACCTGTCTTATTCTCTTACTTTTGATGTGGCTCATGCACAGTATGCCACTGCATACACTGACCGCCTGCAGGTTCAGGCTTCTTCCAATTGCGGAAGCACCTGGTCAACCGTTTATGATAAAGTAGACCCGGCCCTGGCTACCGCTCCGATTGATACTAACTCATATGTGCCATCAACCGCTGCCGAATGGAGAACTGAAACTGTTAACCTGAGCGCATTTGTCGGCCAGTCACAGGTATTGGTTCGTTTCCATAGTATCAGCGGTTACAGCAACAACCTTTTCATTGATAATATTAATATTACCGGTAGTACTCTTGGAATCCCTGTTGTAAATAACAACAGCAGGATTTCTGTTTACCCGAATCCGAGTACTGGCCTTCTTAACATTGTTAATGCAGAGAATTCAGGCATTAAAGTTTACAATATCCTTGGCGAAGAAGTGGCTTCTGTCAATTGTGCCGGACAATCCGAAAGTATTAATCTTTCTGCTTTTGCAAATGGTACATATACCATAAGGATTGTGAATGACAATAATGTGTTTGTACAGAAAGTTGTGTTAAACAGGTAATAAATATATTACAGATATTTACAGTAACCCGGGTAATGCCGGGTTACTTTTTTTTGTACCTGTACGATATCATTCATAAGGCATTAGGCGCTTATTTCTGAAATTATGACGCGTTTCGGCAAAAAAATCCAAAAAGCAAATCACAAAAAACAAATAATAAACAATATCAAAATTTCAAAGACGAAACAAATTATTTTGAATTTGTTATTTTGTTGATTGATATTTATTTGTAATTTGTATTTTGAGATTTGTGATTTCTTTTTTGGTTCTGGCTCGTCCAGTTTGGGTATCAGGTATTAGGCAATATGAATTATAAGTCACGAATTATAAGTTGTGACTTTATGAACTTTACTAACTTTATAAACTTTATAACTTTATAAACTTATACACTACTTTTGATTTTCATTTTTAACAGTAAAATTTCAGGAACATGAGAAAATATTTTATCATTACCGTCATGGTTCTCTTTGGTTTTGAATGCTTTGCACAACAGAAAGGTATTCCCATGGTTGAGGTGAAAAACCTGGATAACAAAACAGTTAAAACTACAGATATCAGCAATAATGGAAAGCCCATTATTCTTGATTTCTGGGCAACATGGTGCAAACCTTGTGTAAAGGAACTCACGGCAATTTCCGAAAATTATGAAACATGGCAGAAAGAAACCGGCGTCAAGCTTGTTGCTGTGTCAATTGACGATGCCAGGACCATGAGTAAGGTTGCTCCTTTTGTAAACGGGAAAGGATGGGAATATGAGTTTTACCTTGATCCGAACAGCGACTTTAAAAGAGCAATGAACGTGGTGAATGTCCCTCATACCTTCCTGCTCGATGGCAAGGGAAATGTCGTGTGGCAGCACACCACCTATGCCGATGGCGATGAAAATGAATTGTTCGAAATGGTTAAAAAAGTAGCTAAAGGAGAAGAAATAAAACAATAAACTGTTATGAGTTTTCACCAGATGATTTTCTGCATTTTTTTCTTCATACTTTTTGTCGTCACAAAAAGTAAGCAAAAAAGACTTAACGAATTGAACTCGTTCCTTCTCGGTCTTCGGCAAGCTCAGACACCATCCTCGACTTCACTCAAACAGCAATTCGTTGATAAGGAATTTATTTTTTATGCTTCGCATTTAAATATTATGGTTTGTAAAAAAGATTTGACTATTTCAGCTATCCCAAATAATTGCAATTCACATCGGGCACCTGGGAAACCGCCTCAGATTAATTTGCGTAGAATTCAAAGAAAATTTGTGTGCGAAGGGACTGGCAAGCAGCCCACGAGTACCGGCGGAAGAATTAATATTTATAGGAACTTGCAAATTCCGGTACGGCTTGGGCTGCGTGAAGACAAATTTTCTGTAGAATTCAGCAAATTCATCTGTAACGGTGACTTTTCTTTGATTACTTTCGTGGGTAAATGAACAATTTATATCACAAATCTGAAAATATTTATTTCCAAACATCAATTTGATGAAACATAATTTTATTTTTACTATTATCTTTTTTGTAGTTACTGGAACTTATGCACAGACAGAAAACCAGGGACAGTTTCATGGTAATTTCCAGACGGATATACAGACTTATTATAAAGATACAACCATTGGGGCGAATACTGTTCCGGCTGAGAAAATGCTGATGAATTCCTATGCCAACTTTAATTATACCAACGGTCCGATTTCTGCCGGTGTGCGGTTTGAAGCCTGCCTCAATCCGCTGGAGGGTTTCTCGAAGAACAACAATGGCGTTGGTTTCCCGCATAAATATATAACTTACAACAAAGACGATATTGAAATTACGGCAGGTAGTTTCTATGAACAGTTTGGCAGCGGCCTCATTCTGCGCTCCTATGAAGATAAAACCGTTGATATAGATAACTCACTCGAAGGTTTTTCCATGAAATTCTCCCCGGTGAAGGGAGTACTGTTAAAAGGTGTTTACGGCAAACAACGGTCATATTTCTCTGACGTGAACGGAAATTCACAACTGATTACCGGTCCTGGTATTGTCCGTGGCTTTGATGGGGAAATAAATGTGAATGATATATTTCCTAAACTTGAAAACAAACGTACGCAGGTAATTCTTGGAGGCAGCTTTGTGAGCAAGTTCCAGGAAGATCAGAACCCTTCCTTTGTCCTTCCTCAGAATGTAGGCGCCTGGGCCGGAAGGATAAATATCAATTCAGGAAAAGTGAACTTTTCTGCCGAGTATGCCAATAAGATGAATGATCCAACGGCCGATAACAATTATATTTATAAAAACGGGGAAGCTTTGTTACTGAACATATCCTATTCGAAAAAAGGACTGGGAGCTTATCTATCTGCCAAACGCGTTGATAATATGTCGTTCCGGTCAAACCGTGACGCAACTTTAAATAACCTGCTGCTGAACGTGCTTCCTGACATCACCAAAGAACAGACTTATACCCTGAATGCCATGTACCCATATGCCACACAGCCAAATGGAGAAGTCGGGTTTCAGGCCGATGTGAGTTATAAATTTAAAAAAGAAAGTCCTGTAGGTGGAAAATACGGAACAAATATATCTCTTAACTTTTCCCGTGTTAACAGCATAGATAAACAAGCCATCAACGATACCACCGCCATCGGGCAAAAAGGCACGCTGGGCTATTCTTCTGATTTTTTTAAAATAGGTAATGAATTATATTACCAGGACATTAACCTGGAAATAAATAAAAAACTTTCGGAAAAATTAGTAGTGGTGCTTACTTATATGGACCTTTTTTATAATTTCAATATAATCCGAGGTATGACAGGTCATGAAAATGTTAAAGCCAATATCGGACTTGCAGATATTACTTACCATATCAATTCAAAAAACACGATCAGAACTGAGTGGCAGGCTTTATTCACCAAGCAGGACCAGGGTAGCTGGGCTATGGGTCTCGCCGAGTACTCCATTTCACCGCATTGGTTTTTTGATGCCTATGATCTTTATAATTACGGAAACCAGGATCAAAAGGTGCATTACTTTACTGCTGCTACTGTCTATGTAAGGGGTACTAACCGGTTTCAGCTTAGTTACGGAAAGCAACGAGCAGGTATTTTGTGCGTTGGGGGCGTATGCCGCCAGGTGCCTGCTTCCAATGGTTTTGCAATTTCAGTGACAAGTAGTTTTTAATACATTGAAGATGAAAAGCATATATTTATTTTTCTGTATTGTGATCTTATTTATCTCCATGAATTCGTGCGATAAGATCAATCCGCCCTACATGGTTTCAAATGATCAAACCGTTGATACAGGTTCAAACCAGGGAAGAAAGGTTCTTATCGAAGATTTTACCGGTCATCATTGCGGAAACTGCCCTGCAGCTCATGAACTCTTAGCCCAGTTAAAAGCGAAATACAATGAAAAACTGGTACCAATTAGCATTCATGCCGGCTTTTTCGCCGATACCATCTGGCCCGGTTATCATATTGATTACAGAACTATTGAAGGCGAGGAGCTTATGACTGCATTTAACATTGAGGATAACCCAAAAGGATTGGTCAACAGAACAGTGTTTGATAATGCAACTGTTCTCTCACCTGAAAGCTGGGATGCTGCAATTGAAAATCAACTGGAAAAATCTGTGCCGGCTCATTTTAATATCTTAGCAACATTTCAGAAAGATACACGTAAATTATATGTACAGGCAGAAGCCATTATGCTTACCGACCAGAACAGGAATATGAATTTATCAGTTTATCTGGTTGAGGATAGTCTTATTTCAGAACAATTGGATTATAATGCCAATCCGCAGGATATTCCAAATTATATACACCGTCATGTTTTCAGAGGTTCACTGAATGGTACCTGGGGTGAATTGGTTTCTGCAGGTAAAATTTATAAAGGAGATATTATTGAAAGAAATTATTCGATGACTCTTCCTTCTAAATACAATGAAAAGCATTGCGGTATAATCGTTTTTCTTTCTGATGCCGATACCAAAGAGGTCCTGCATGTTCAGGAAAGCGATCAGTTGTTATTAATTGAATAATCGTTACTATTCAGATAGATAGGCTATAGACTATTAGACTGTAGGCTGTTAGAAAAGTATCAGGTATCAAGATATGTTGAAATTTGAGGATTTGAAAATTTGAAAATGTTAATGTCCCATTTATTACTCATAACTCATAACTCATAATTTCTACTTAAATTCGTATGAGAGCATTTATAGTTTTACTGGTCTTTTGGGGAATCTCATTCACTGTTTTTTCCCAGGATTTTAAGGGAGGCTTATTGTTCGGGTTGGTAAGCAGCCAACTGGACGGGGATACCCATGCAGGATATGACAAAGCTGGTATTCATTTTGGTGGATTTGTAAGCCACCCTTTTTCCGGAAAATATTCCGGCCAGCTTGAATTAAAGTACATTCAGAAAGGCTCTTATAACGATGGCAAATCGCAAAGTGACCCGCTCTATTACAAGTCAAAGATCAATTATATTGAAATGCCTGTGCTTTGCGAATACAAATTCAGGAAAATTGTTATTGAAGCTGGCATTTCAGCCGGTTACCTCATTAAAGCCACGGAGGATAAGGATGGTTATGGAGATTTACCTGCAGATCCTCCATTTAAAAAGTACGAATTTAGTGGCATTGCTGGATTAAATTATTTGTTTGCAGAAAAATGGAAAGCTAATTTCAGGTTCGAATATTCAATCATTCCGGTTCGCGACAACCCGGGTAGTCTTTATTTTAACGGCAACCAGTTTAATAATGTCCTGTCCTTTGCCATTTATTATCAGTTTTGATGATTAAGGCATTTAGGCTGTAGGCTATTAGAAAAAGTAGCAGGTATCAGGAATCAGGTATCAGGAATCAGGTATCAGGTATCAAGAATCAGGAATCAGGAACAACTTAATTAGGTTCACTGTTTAAGTAAAATTCTTAAGAGACAATAATCAAATTTTCATGAGTGCGAAGCATAAAATATATATACCATATTAACGAATTGCTGTTTGAGTGAAGTCGAGGATGGTGTCTGAGCTTGCCGAAGACCGAGACGGAACGAGTTCAATTCGTTAAGTCTTTTTTGCATACTTTTTGTGACGACAAAAAGTATGAAGAAAAAAATTCAGAAAATCATCTGGTAAAAATTTAGAACAGTTTCTAATTTTAACAAGCTTGAAAAATGGAACACAAAAAAATTAAAATAATAATAGCCATTACCGGCGCCAGTGGTGCGCCCTATGCGCTCAGGCTCATTGAAAAGATTGAATATTACAGGGAACAGACAGAAGATGTGGCTATTGTTTTTTCAGAAAACGGAAAACTGGTATGGGATTTTGAAATAATTTCTCATGCGCAATATTCAATCCCTTTCAGAATATACCGGAACGATGATTTCTTTGCTCCCTTTGCTTCCGGTTCAGCCGGATTCTATACTATGATCATTTGCCCGTGTACCATGGGCAGCATGGGAAAAATCGCCAATGGAATTTCTGATGATCTGATCTCGAGAGCCGCCGATGTTATTCTGAAAGAACGCAGGAAACTGATACTCGTTACCCGTGAAATGCCCCTCAACCTGGTGCATATCGAAAATATGAAGAAAATTACAATGGCAGGAGGGATTATTTGTCCTGCCAGTCCGTCATTCTACAGCAAGCCCGAATCCATTGACCAGCTTATTGACACAGTGGTGAACAGGGTATTATCCCTTGCCGGATTTGACATTGAATCATTTCGTTGGGGCGACCATGCCTGATCGGGATTTAAAATATAAAATCGGTATCAGCCTGATTCCAAATGTAGGCCCTGTGGTTGCCAGGAGACTCATTGCCTACCTTGGCAGTATTGAGGCCGTTTTCAGGGAAAGGAAAGACCGCTTGTTGAAAATTCCTGGAATCGGAAAAGTGATTGCGGGCAGTGTGGTGTTCCAGGATGTGTTGTCACGTGCAGAGGAAGAAGTAAAATTCATTGAGCGAAATGAAATTACCCCCGTTTTCTATCTCGATGATGACTACCCTGAACGGCTCAGGTTGTGCGAGGATGCACCTGTGATACTCTTTACCAAAGGAATAACCGGATTCAACTCTAAGAAGATTATCAGTATTGTGGGCACCAGGAAAGCCACAACATATGGTAAAGAGATATGCCGCAAATTTATTAAAGACATTGCTGCCAGTCATCCCGGTATGATCATTGTGAGCGGACTGGCTTATGGTATTGATGTTACCGCTCATAAAGCAGCGCTGGATAACGGACTGCAGACCATAGCGGTTCTTGGACACGGACTTGATACCATATATCCTCCGCTACATACACATGTGGCTGAGGCAATTACTCATCAGGGTGCGTTGGTTACAGATTTTATGAGCAAGACTTTACCAGATAGACAGAATTTTGTAAAAAGAAACCGGATTATTGCAGGTCTGGCCGATGCAACAATTATTATCGAATCTGGTCTGAAGGGAGGTTCTCTCATCACGGCCGAAATGGCAGGTTCTTATAACCGTGATGTATTTGCATTTCCGGGCAGAGTGAATGATCCGGCTTCCATTGGATGCAACTGGCTGATAAAAAATAATAAAGCAGGACTGATCGAATCACTCCAGGATCTTGAATATTTCATGAGATGGGACCAGACAACCAAAGTGCCATCTGATGGGCAACATACATTGTTTCCTGAACTTACTTCTGATGAAAAAGCAATTCTTGAATTACTGAAAGAAAACGGTGATCTTGAAATAGATATGATCGTGTACAAAAGCGGGTTCCAACCTTCCATGGTTTCAGCCATGCTGCTCAATCTCGAATTTTCCGGTTTAGTCAGATGTTTGCCGGGTAAAGTATACTCCCTTTACAGGCCGTTCTACCAATAGGATCAGGCTATTCAGCCAACCTCTTATGTGATTTGATTGTAACAACCTGAATTACAGCCAATAATTACTACTTTATTTCAAAAGTGATTCAACGTATTTCAATTGTATTTCAATTGTATTTCAACATATTTCTACTGTATTTCTATAATATTTCAACGTATTTCTACTGTATTTCTGAAAAGAGTACATGAATTCTTTATAAAATATTTATACATCAGGTAATTGCTTTTATGTCATTTTTATAATACTTGATATAATTTTGCAATTTATTTATGAAAAAGTCACGCCTGCATGATTTGAAGCCCGGCTGGCAATACCTGCTCAGTTTAATGCTGATCAGTATTGTTTCTGTTATCGGTTATCTCACTTCCGATTTGTTTGGCTACCGGGTAGTTGCCCTTTTACTGCTTATGTCGGTCTCATTACTTTCCATGTTTTTCGGGATAGCGCCTGTGCTTTTCTCAGCTTTTTGCAGCGCTCTTATCTGGGATTATTTCTTTATTCCTCCCCGTTTTACCTTACAGGTCGGGAATACCGAAGATACCCTGATGTTGCTGATGTATTTTGTTATTTCTTTAGTAAATACGGTACTTACAAATAAGATCAGGGAAGCGGAAAAGCTTGTTTTGCAAAAGGAAGAGAAAGATAAAACCATCAGACTTTATAATACTCTTCTTAATTCGCTTTCTCATGAACTTCGCACCCCGATTGCTACCATCATAAGTGCGACGGATAACCTGCAGGCAGATAATAAAAAACTGAGCGACGATATCAGGAAAGAACTGATGCAGGAAATATCGGATGCAGCGCTCCGGTTGAACCAACAGGTAGAAAACCTGCTTAATATATCGCGGCTCGAGTCGGGGATTATTAGACCCAGACTGGACTGGTGCGATATGAACGAACTTATTTATTCGGTCGTTAATAAATTCAATGATAATCCAAAAAAAATATCAATAAAAGTGGAAGTCAGGGAAAATATCCCCCTGGTAAAACTGGACTTCGGACTGATGGAAACAGTACTTTTTAACCTGATAAACAACGCCATACAATATACGCCCGAACACAGTATTATCAGCATATCTTCCTTTCTTTCCACTTCTGTAGAAGGGCATTTTGAAGAAAGTGATAAAAAACTGGAAACTATTACTGATTCGGTGCAAAATTCGATAGTGATAGTGGTTTCCGACAATGGGCCTGGTTTTCCTCCTGATGAGACTGACAGGGTATTTGATAAATTTTATCGTATGAATACCGTGCGGACAGGAGGAACAGGACTGGGATTGTCCATAGTAAAGGGTTTTGTAGAAGCTCATAACGGTACTGTTCATTTAGATAACCAGTTTACAGGTGGCGCAAGGTTTACAATTGAAATACCAACACAGACATCATATATTAATGCTTTGAAAAATGAATAGTCCTGAGATTCTGATCATAGACGATGAACCTCAGATTCGAAAGCTTTTGAGGATCACTCTTCAGAGCAATGATTATGTTGTAAGGGAAGCGGCCAACGCAAAAGACGGAATGATCATGGCATCCAGCCATCCTCCGCAACTCATATTGCTTGATCTTGGGCTGCCTGATAAAAATGGCCACCAGGTGCTGGAAGAACTCAGGGTATGGTTCAGCAATGTGATCATCATACTGTCAGTTCAAAACTCCGAGGAAGATATTATCAAAGCTCTCGACAATGGCGCTGATGATTACCTGGTGAAACCTTTCCGGACAGGCGAGTTGCTTGCACGCATACGCAGCGCCCTGCGTAAGTCTCTTAAGGAGGATAACGATCCTGTGCTTGATCTCGGAGACCTGAAGATTGATCTCGTTTCGAGGGTTGTGAAGAAAAATAATGAGGTGATTAAGCTCACCTCTACCGAATATTCGCTCTTTTCATTATTTGCAAAAAACGAAGGTAAGGTACTTACACACCAGTACGTCCTTAAACAGGTATGGGGCCCGTCATACGTAAATGAATCCCAGTATTTGAGGGTATTTGTGGCACAACTCAGGAAAAAAATAGAAAAGGATTTTAATAAACCAACTCATATCCTCACAGAATCAGGAGTAGGATACAGGTTTGTTGGAAGGACAGAGGGAAACTAAATGAGATCAAATCCTATTACTCATGAACGGGTAACATTTGCTTCACTGGTTGTTACTTTAGGAATCTGTTATGGCGATATCGGCACAAGTCCTTTATATGTGCTGCGTGCAATAGTCGGCGACCGTACCATCACCGAAACCCTTATTTATGGCGGTGTTTCCTGTATCTTCTGGACACTTGTTTTTCAAACCACTTTGAAATATATTGTTCTCACCCTGATGGCTGATAACCAGGGTGAGGGCGGAGTTTTCTCACTCTACGCATTGGTCAGGCGATATGGAAAGAAACTGTTAATCCCTACTAGCCTCGGAGCTACTACACTTCTTGCCGATGGCATTATCAGCCGATGGCATTATCACACCTCCGATCACCGTTACTTCTGCCATTGAAGGTATGAATGTTTCGATGCCTAACCTGCCCGTTGTTCCGATTGTTGTGGTTATACTCACCCTTCTTTTCTTTTTTCAGCGGTTTGGAACTTATAAGGTTGGCAGCGCTTTTGGTCCGTTTATGATCCTGTGGTTCCTGATGCTGTTCGTAATCGGTGGTATTGAGATCATTCATTATCCTTCGGTGTTAAAAGCCATCAATCCTTATTATGCATTTACCCTGTTATCAAAATATCCCAACGGCTTCTGGTTATTAGGCGCTGTTTTCCTTTGTACCACGGGCGCTGAAGCCTTATACTCCGACCTTGGACATTGCGGACGGAAGAATATCAGGCTGTCCTGGACGTTTGTCAAGACCTGCCTGGTGGTCAGTTATTTCGGTCAGTCGGCATGGATCATGCATTGCGGCAAGACAAACCTCACAGGACTGAATCCCTTCTTTGACATGATGCCCGGCTGGTTCCTGCTTACCGGTGTTCTGATTGCAACTGCTGCATCCATCATTGCATCCCAGGCTTTGATAAGCGGTTCATACACGCTGATCAGCGAGGCCATGAGCCTGAACTTCTGGCCAAGGGTAAGAGTCAAACAACCCACCGAGCTGAAAGGACAGATATATATTCCCAGTGTAAATACTATATTGTGGATAGGCTGTATTCTCATGGTTCTGTATTTTCAGAATTCAGCCCACATGGAAGCGGCTTATGGGTTTTCTATCACCGTTGCCATGTTGATGACTACCTTTCTGCTCAGCTACTTCCTCATTTACAAGAAAAAATGGAATATATTCCTTGTGTTAGCCATCCTCCTTGTGTTTGGTATCATTGAATCATCATTTTTCATAACCAATGTGGCTAAAATCAAACAGCGGTGGATGTTTCTTTTCTTTGAGCTGTTCATTTTCATGACGATGTATGTCTGGTATTTTGCACGTAAGATCAACAACCGTTTTATGCGGTTCGTTGAACTTGGGAAGCACATACCAATGATCAGGGAACTAAGCGAAGACGATGGTATTCCCAAGTTTGCCACTCATCTTGTCTATCTTACCAAGGCCAACAACAGGGAACATATCGAAGAAAAGATCATTAAATCTATTTTCTCCAAAAAGCCCAAACGAGCAGATGTCTACTGGTTTCTGCATATTAACAGGACTGATGAACCATATACTCTTGATTATGAGGTAAGCGAGCTGATGGAGGATAAGGTCATCAAGGTGACCATTAATATCGGGTTCCGTGTTCTTCCGAGATCGGAGTTATTTTTTAAGAAGATAGTCAAAGACCTGGTGTTGAACAAGGAACTGAACCTGCATATCAGGCCTGATGGATCAACCAAATACAATCCTGAACCCGATCTGAAATTCGTAGTGATTGAAAGGTTTTTATCGGTCGAAAATGAGTTCACCATGCGCGAGGGATTGTTGTTGAATGGGTATTTCTTCCTTAAGAACCTGGGCCTTAGTGACGAAAAAGCTTTCGGACTGGATAAAAGCGATGTTGAAGTGGAATATGTACCATTGATATATCAGCCGGTTCAGAAGATAGAACTCGTGAGGTATCACAGGAATGGGACACATCCCTGATGGCGGTTATTTATTTATTAAATTTGTATGATCCAATCCCCAAGACCCCTTCACCAAGCGGGAGTAAGCATATGATTCTTCTTTAGAAAAGGGGATTCAGGGAGATTGAAAATAATGAGATTTTGGTAATGCCTCAAATTGAATGAGCCTGTTTTGATTAAATCATTTATTATTAATCTGATTTTTGGGCAACCATTTCAAAATAGCAGTGTATTATTATATAGAAAAACCGGTGTTCAGATAATGAAAAGACTTAAATTAGATCATGCTCAGATACATTTTATTATTTATTGCAAATTATATAAAGAAACAGGCTAAGTTCGTTATGTCCCGTAGGGACAAAATATCGGTAGAAAACAATCGCTGACTTAAAAAAAAAAAGTTCCGTAGGAACGTAATATTAAATCAATAAATTGGTAAAATATTTCGTGCCTACGGCACTTAAAATATTTACGGATTTTATTATTCTACCGATATTCAGTCCCTACGGGACTATAATAATTCCCATGTACCGCATGAGATGAACATAATAGAAATTGATAATTTTCAGAGACAATTGACCATTTATAATTGCGATCTGAAATTTAACCGGAGGGCATGAAAATGTTTAAAATTGTTTCAAAACTTCCATATATCAAAAGAACCACATTGTGTCTTGCCTTATCATTACATGCTTTTTGGTGTTCATCCCAGACAACTCCTCATTGGTATACAACCAATACTAGTGCTTCTTATGATCATACAATTTTAATTCTTTCTACAGTTTCAGTTACCGGAAATATTCAAATAGAACCAGGTGATTATCTTGGTGCTTTTTATGATTCACTTGGAATCCAGGCCTGCGGTAGCGGGGCAGGTTGTTGTATCAATTTTCAGGGTGGAACCCCATGGACAGGAATTAATCTTGGTATTCCCGTCTGGGAAGATAGTCCTTTGACACCTTATAAAGATGGCTTTACAGTAGGTGAATTGTTAAAATGGAAACTATGGCGGGTACTGGATAATACGGAATATCATATACATGTTACTTACGATTTGACTTGGCCCAGTGATAGTCTTTTTGTAGCATCCGGAATCAGTAAAATATGGCAGATCGAAGCTATCACCAGCAATAACCTTGAATTAAAAGCCTGGGTATTTCCTCAGACTGCCTGTGATTTTTCCGATACCACACATATCACCGTTTCAATTATTAATGATGACACTGAACCTGTGGCGAATTTCCCTGTTTCATATTCCATTGATGATGGCCAGACCTGGGTTACTGATACTGTACCGACTTCCATTCTTCCGGGTGCATCCATGATATATACTTTTAACCAGACAGTAGTTATGTCGCCTTTGCAGGATTATCACTGCATTGCCACCGTTAATCTGAACGGTGATATTAATACAGGGAATGATACGGTTTATTTTGATATTTACGGATTGAACCTCGGAGACAGCATTGCCACTGAGCATCCTGACACTGTTGTCCTATCTGCCGGTAATCACTTCGATTCGTATAACTGGAGTGATGGTTCATCAGGCCAGGATTTACATGTTACCGGTTACGGTTCCTATTCCGTAACATTGACATATGATAGCTGTGTTCTGGTTGACCAGGTAGTTGTTTATCATCCTTTATCTGTAGGGCATCAGATGATCAGTGAAATATCCTTATATCCTGATCCTGCCAGTGAAACCCTGAATATCCGGGGTATTGATGATCCTGAAATTAGTATCTTTTCAATAACCGGACGGCAATTAATAACAGAAAAAGGAAACCATATTAATATCAGCTCTTTGCCCCAGGGAATCTATTTCTGCAGAATAATAAACATAAATTACAAATTGCTGATAATCAGGTAGTGATAATAATTATATAAGCTAAACCGATTTGCCCCAAATTATTCAGGGGCAGTAGAAATTATATTATAAAAACCATTGTGCATTATCTGTCTGCGAATTGATCTGAAAATTATATTTACAGAGCCGATTTCAGAGATGTGTGTAAAAATTGTAATTTTTTATTACGTGCCTATAATCACTGATATTTAGTATTATATAATTCTATTTGCATATTTGGAACCAAATTTATCATTCTTTTATACCCAGGACTCCAATGCTATTCATATATTTGCATAAAAGATACGCCTATGCAAACGATATCAATTCCTGTTAATGAGTTTGAAGCTTTAAAAAAAGAACTTGAATTGCTTCGTAATTCACCTTTACTTGAAAAATTAAATAACCTGATAGATTTGTTGTATGAGGAAAAGTACGGGCTTTACATGCATGATTTTACTGATGATATGACAGAATATAATATTGACAAATCATGGAATGATGACACAAACGTCTGGAATTCAATATAATCAGAATCTATATTAAATCAACTTATTACGAGTAAAAAAGCAATCTGAAAGATGAATTATTTAGTACCAGTATTTGAATTGAAAAAAATTCAAGATTTAGATACATTCAATTTTTACCCGCCCCTAACCCCTCCCTGCGAGCAAGGAGGGGAACTGATCCCTGCGAATTTCAGGCATATAACATAACGGACAATCCCTTCCCTGCTAGCATACTCTTTATATATCAGCTTACATAATACTAAGGTTCAATTCTATTTGTTGATCGTTCTTGGACAGCAACCGCATTATGGTTTTGATGCTTAGATTTTGCCAAATTTTGAATAATGACTGATAAGTTCAAATCTCTTAGGGCTGAAGGATTTCCGCCTCAGATTAATTTGCGAAGAATTCAAGGAAAATTTGCGTGTGGTTGGTCATGCAAGCAGCCCACGAGTCCCGGCGCAGAAAGGATAAATAAAAGTCAAAAACAAAATCCGGGACGGCTTGGGCTGCGTGAAAGCAAATTTTCCGTAGAATTCAGCAAATTCATCTGCAGCGGAGATTTTTCTTTGTTACTTTCTTTTGATGGTTGCAAAAGAAAGTAATAATCAGTACTTTAGTATATATGAAAATATGTGTATAAAGAGTAACCTGCCAGCATGGAGTGGACAAATGGGAGAGTATAAGATACAATTAATATAATAATAACTAAGCATATAGGATGTTTTATTCAACTTAATTATAAAATTCAAAACAGTTTCTTAACTCATTTTTTAGGAAACTTGCTCCTGAATAATGATTAAATTATTGCTTTTTTTGCAGAATGAATAATCATTTATGATATTCATTTAATCCTTATGTTTTCCGTTATTGACATTGAGACCACCGGGGGCAGCTACCTGAACGACAAGATCACGGAGATTGCCATTTACATACACGACGGCGAAAAGATCGTGGATGAATACTCAACCCTCATCAATCCTGAGAAGTACATCCCTAATTTTATCACTGCAATGACGGGTATTTCCAACGAGATGGTGGCAGATGCTCCCAAATTCTTTGAAGTGGCGCGCCACATAGTGGAACTGACAGACGGGAAAGTGTTTGTTGCCCATAATGTAGGATTTGATTACAACTTTGTCAGGCATGAATTTAAAAGGCTTGGATATGAATATACCCGTAAGCAGTTATGCACGGTAAAGCTCAGCCGCAAGCTGATCCCGGGAAAAAGATCATACAGTCTCGGCAACTTGTGCAATGACCTGGACATCAGGATTGAAAACCGCCACCGGGCAGCCGGAGATGCTCTTGCAACGGTTAAATTGTTTGAACTCCTGCTGAAGACTAATGGAAAAGATTCACCCAATTGTTTTAATGATCCTTATCTTCTGAAAGGACTGAATCCTTCTATTAACGAGGCTTTGATAGATAAACTGCCCGAAGATACCGGCGTATATTATTTTTATAATCAGAAAGGAGATATTATTTATATCGGTAAAAGCAAAAATATCAGGAAACGGGTGCTGACACACCTGGCCAATAACAAACTGTTAAAAGCAATGGAGATGAAGAACCAGTTGCATGACATCAGCTATGAAATTACCGGTAGCGAACTCATTGCATTACTGATGGAATCGGAGGAGATCAAGACCCACAGGCCGGTATTCAACCGTAGCCAGCGACAGGTTTCATTTCATTATGGTCTGTTTTTTTCTGAGAATGAGCAGGGTTATCTATGTCTGAATATTGCCAGGAACAATCGTAAGAATTTACCGGTTACTACTTTTATCAGTTCATTCGAAGCCAGTGACTTTATGTTTTATGTTACGGAGAAATTCCATCTGTGCCAGAAACTGAACGGATTGTACGAAAGCCAGGGCTCCTGCTTTCAGCATGGCATCGGGCAATGCGCGGGTGCATGCATCGGTAAGGAACCCGTGGATGAATATAACCAACGGGTACAGGCTGCCATTGATTATTACCGGGTGAAGCAGGGTAATATGCTGATATACGACAAAGGCAGAAACAACAATGAAAAATCAGTGGTGATGATAGAAAATGGCAACTACCTTGGTTATTGTTATATGGATTATGATTCGGTCACAACTGACCCTGAATTTGTCAGGGATTGTATCAGATCATACAGGGATAACCGTGATGTACAGGCCATCATCCGTAATTATCTGAACCAGCATAAAGTGGAGAAGATCATTCGGTTCTGATATAATCTGAAAACCGGAAATTATTTTGAAGTTCTTCAGTTTCCTAACGGATAAGGATTTTGTAGAAAAGATATTTTACCCCGAATGATGCAAAAGTCTATTATTTGCTGAAAACTTTCAGGCAATAGTAAAATAATCAGATGACACCCAAATATTTCACATCATTAGGTGGATAACATCTTTTTTGTGAATTATTTCTTGTATATTTACATGAAATAATTTCTTGTTGTTGAAATCTGTTTCCAACATATAGATTACAGGAGTTTCATACTTTTCTTTTCGCTGAATTATTTGATTTGATAAAGTTCTTTAAGCAAGACAAGCACAAAAATAATTATTGGTGATGGGAAAATTTGAATTACTAAAGAATGGCATATTATTACTGACATTAATTTTTGTCAGTAATGTTATTTTTGCTCAGCAAATTCGCTTCAATGTAAACTATACTATTGAGGATGGATCAATCTTGTGGGATATTAATGAAACTGATTCAGGTTACAACGCAATTGGAAATTCTGGTATTAGTCCTAATTATTCGCTATCATACGCTGGTATATATTATTTATATTTACCTGGATCAAGAAGAAATCTGTGTGTAAAATTTGATAAATTCGGTAATCTGATTCAAGAGTATCAATATAAATATCAGAATGATTGGCTTTTCAGTGAACAGGCACATTTTTGTATGACATATTCAAAAGAATTCATCAGTTGTGGTACAATGAATAGTCAACCAAGTGCTCAAATGCAATACGCAGGGTTAATCGTTAAATATGATTATGATTTGGATACGTTATGGACCAGAACTTATTTTCAACAGGATCAATATTTAACATTCTGGGATTGTGTTGAAGCGCCTGATCATGGTTATGTAGTAGCAGGAACCAGATATACCAGTAATATTAACTCAAATGATATTATGATTATGAAAATTGATAATAATGGTAATTATCAATGGCAAAACATTGTTTCATCACCTGGTGTCGATTATGGGTTAAAAATAATTAATACATTTGATAAAGGTTATTTAATATATGGACAAAAGGACTTCTTCAACAATCGTAATCCATATATTGTAAAATTCGATAGTTCCGGATCATTTATTTGGGATCGGACATTTGGTAATCCAAACATTTCTGATGGTATGTCATTGAATGGATTAATTAGCACAAAAGATTCAAATTATGTGATAGCATCAGATTTTGGTGTTCATGAAACCGTAAATGGCACAGATACATTTTGTGGCTACTTGGTTAAGTTCAATGATTCCGGAAATATTATTTGGGAAAAGAAGTACAAAAATAATTTGAGAATTTATTTATTTAATTCCCTTGCAGAACTTGATAACTCAGATATGATAGTAGTTGGACTTAAAGATTCCGGTTCTGGCTATTTTGTTGATGGAGAATTGGTGAAACTCACTCCGGATGGTGAGATATTATGGAAACGAACCATAAATGATAATGAAATTTCTCCAAGTATATATGAGTGCAGTCTTATGAGCATAAAAAAAACTGCCGATGGAGGATATGCTATGGCAGGTTGGCTTTTTATTGACACTATTAATCCATTGCCATTATACAGGATGTGGTTTGTAAAAACAGACAGTATGGGTTGTGATGGGGTAAACAGTTGCATAGATACTGCTTTGGCCTTCACAACCCGTTATTCTCAAGATATTGTTTTTGAAGGAGATTCGGTACTTGTTATGGTCGATATTAACAACGGAAATGGACCATTTTCTGCTCTACTGCCTGATAGTAATATTCTTAATCCCTTGTATATTTTCAGGGATTCCTGCTCGTTTGGTTTTTATGCACATCCAACTGTACAATACAACCATCTTCCTCTGACGGTGTTTAACAATTATACACAGACAGTCACAGATACTTTGTACTTTTATGTTCTCCCTAATAATGATATTAGCAGACTTGATGCAAATAATTACAAGGTAAATATCAGCCCTAATCCTGCATCAAACCAGGTGACTTTTGAGTTATCCCCACAGATTAAATCCGAAATTAAAATTACGATTTTCAATTCATATGGACAGGCAATAGCGGATTATCACACTTTGAACTCCAGTCTACTACTTGATGTAAGAAGCTATTCAAATGGAGTATACTATCTACGCATTAATAGTCAATACATTACACTGGTAAAGAAATTTGTCATATTCAAATAAAACATTCAGAAAAAATCTGAAAGTCTCTGATCATATTTTATCCCATTCAAACAGCATTAATGAAAATGATTAAAGTAACACAAGCAAAATATATTGAGGGATTTATATTGGAAATAAAATTCAGTGACGGTAACACAAAGCTGGTAGATTTCAAAAATGAATTATGGGGGGAAATATTTGAACCATTGAAAGATATAAATTATTTTAAAAAATTTTCATTAAATCCGTTTACTATTGAATGGGCAAACGGAGCTGATTTTTCTCCGGAATTTTTATATGGATGTAATGAAAGTAAAGCAGAAACAGAGATGATTCCACGAAAATAGGAATAAATTTATTTTTCGGGTTTATCCCAATTTTCAAATTTTCAAATCTCCAAATTTTCAAATTATATTCAAACTCCTGCTTTCGTCTTGAACCATTCCAGTGTCTGCGATGACGGACGTTCGATTGGCAAGCCGTAGGCCCTGTCCCAGATCATCTGTGCCAGCACGCCCAATGCCCTTGATACGCCAAACAAAACTGTATAGAAAGTGTGTTCTTTAATTCCATAGTGCAGGAGGACGGAACCCGAGTAGGCATCCACATTCGGCCATGGGTTTTTGATCTTGCCGACTGAACCTAATATCGGGGGGACAACCTCGTACAAAGTATCCACCACCCTGATCAATGAGTTATCAGGGGCATATTTATGGGCAAATTCCTGAAGTACCAGGAACCTTGGATCGGTTTTACGAAGAACGGCATGCCCGTAACCTGGCACCACCTTACCGTCGTCGAGAGTCTGGTAAATGTAAGATATGATCTTTTCCCTGGGCGGATTATCTCCTTCGCCTATTTCTCTGATCATATCAAAAATCCATTGTATGACTTCCTGGTTGGCATAACCGTGCAACGGGCCTGCCAGACCTGACATACCTGCCGAATATGAATAATATACGCTGCTTAGTGCAGAAGATACCAGGTGGTTGGTATGAGCTGAAACATTACCGCCTTCGTGATCGGCATGTATCACCATGTACAAACGCATCAGTCGTTTCACTTCCTCACTCTGGTAGCCCATCATATGGGCCAGGTTGCCCGCCCAGTCAAGGTAAGGATCCGGCTCAATCTGATCATTGCGATAGAAAAGTCTCCGGTAAATGTAGGACGCTATCCGCGGCAGACGGGCTATCAGATTCATAGCATCCTCATAAGTGGTGTCCCAGTAATCTTTTTTATTTAGTCCGGTTTGGTGGGCCTTCTGAAATTTTGACTCGGTAGCCAGTGCAAGAATGGCAAGGCTGAAAATGGTCATCGGGTTTGATGTCATTGGCATGGAATCAATCACATTAAAAACATGCTTTGGAACAAATGAACGTTTTTGCCAGTCGCTGCTCAGGTAATCAACATCCTGATGGCTGGGTAACTCTCCTAAAAGCATAAGATGAAACAAACCTTCAGGCAATGGTTCTCCGTCCGGACTTTTGCGTGGAAGTTTCTCCTGTAGTTCAGGAATCGAATATCCCCGGAAACGTATACCTTCTTCTGCATCAAGCTTTGAGGTAACAGTCAGAAGCCCCGTCATTCCTTTCATGCCGGAAAGAACCTGGCCGATATTGTATTGTCCTAAAACAACCTCGCTGTGGTTTGCCAGCAGGTTTTTTACTTCCGCTGCCTGGGGTAATGCAATTTCAATGAACTTTTTCTTTAATTGTTCCATCTGATTGACAAAATAAGTTGATGCATGCAAAAAACATAAACACTTGATACATTTGGTTGTTCAGCATTTTGAAAAATATTGTAATTATCAGGATACTCAGGCATTAGGCACTAGGCACCAGGCAATAGATTAAATATAAACCTTTATAAATTTTATGAACATTTAGCAGAACTTTATTGTATTAATAACCGTCAACCTAAAAACATAATGCCTATTGCCTAGGTACTAAATATAGCAAACTTACCAACATGTTGTCGCTAATTTTATTTTCGTGAAACGGATATAATTTTCAAATTTGCACATTTTCAAATTTTCAAATTAATTTAGTGCCTGGTGCCTATTTCACAGCAAACCGGAAGTTTTTGCCGGGATAAACGGCGGTACTTCCGAGCATTTCTTCAATCCTGAGAAGCTGGTTATATTTGGCAATCCTGTCGGAACGGGAAGCAGAACCCGTTTTAATCAGTCCGGTATTGAGTGCAACAGCCAGGTCGGCAATGGTGGTGTCTTCAGTTTCACCGGAACGATGGCTGATAATAGAGGTAAATGAGTTGGTGTCGGCCATCCTTACGGCATTGATTGTTTCGGTAAGAGTACCTATCTGGTTCACTTTTATCAGAATGGAATTGGAACACTTTTCCTGTATGCCCCTTGCAAGCCTTTTAACATTGGTTACATAAATATCATCACCCACAATCTGTACCTTGTCACCAATGGCTTTGGTCAGTTTTGTAAAGCCATCCCAGTCGTCTTCGGCAAGCCCGTCTTCTATGGAAATAATGGGATATTTTTTCACCCAGTCAATCCAGTATTGCACCATTTCGTCAGTGGACAGTTTTTTGTTTACCGATCTGAGAAAATACAGGTTTTCTTTTTCCAGGAAAAAGGATGAAGCGGCCGGATCAAGGGCAACATACACATCGTCGCCCGGTTTATAACCGGCTTTCTGAATGGCTTCGATAACCACTTCAATAGCTTCCTCGTTAGAATTAAGGTTTGGAGCAAATCCACCCTCATCGCCGACATTGGTCGAATGACCTTTCTTTTTCAATACGGATTTCAGGTTGTGAAATACCTCAACGCCCATGCGCAGCGCTTCACTGAATGAAGTGGCTCCCACAGGCATGATCATGAATTCCTGTATGTCTATTTTGTTATCGGCATGCTGGCCCCCATTCAGGATGTTCATCATGGGTATCGGAAGTGTGCAGGCATTGGTTCCTCCAATATACCGGTACAAAGGCTGTCCGGTATATGTTGCTGCTGCCCGTGCCACTGCCAGTGATACGCCAAGAATAGCATTTGCTCCCAGGTTTCCCTTGTTATCAGTACCGTCAAGCTGGATCATTGCATAATCAATACCTGTCTGATCGGTGATCATAAACCCGTTCAATTCATCGTTCAAAGATGAATTAACATTATTCACAGCGTTCTGTACACTTTTACCTAAGTATACTTTCATGTCGCCATCACGAAGTTCAACTGCTTCATGTACACCCGTTGATGCTCCTGACGGTACGGCAGCTCTTCCAACTATTCCGCTCTCTGTAATCACGTCTACTTCAATTGTCGGATTACCCCTTGAATCCAGAATCTGTCTGGCATGTATCTTTGCTATTTGTCCCATGTTACTTATTTAAAAAATGAACTGCAAAAGTAAAAAAATGCAGGTCATCTGAGAAAAATCCTTTTTATAAAAAATATCATTGTTGTCCGGTTAAGATGTTTGAGATTCTTCGTTTCGCTCGGAATGACAAGCATTTAATAGGTGGAAGAGTGGGGTTACTGGCGGCTTCGCCTGCAGTAACCCCACTCCCTTATTAATCAACAAAACAGCTTGTCATTCTGAGCGAAGCGAAGTGCAGCGAGGAAACTAAGGTTTATTTTGTTATTTTTACCAGACAACAATGAATAAATATATGCAATTTTGTAAATAAATTTAGAAACTGTTTTGAATTTTATTAAGAATTTGATTATTAGCGTATAATTTAATTTATTTACCCTCCCCTTTTTCCCCTCCCTGCTGGCAGGGAGGGGATTGTCCGCTATGTAATACGTTATAATTTAGCAGAACTCTATTCCCCTCCTTGCTCGCAGGGAGGGGTTAGGGGCGGGTAAAAATTGAATGTTTCAATAACTTGAACTTTTTTAAAATTCAAAACGGTTTCTTAGTCATTTACTTTTAAAAATAAAGATAATGAAGAAGTCAGAATTAAAACCACCGTTTCAGGCAGTATGGAAGTACCTGTTTGTGATTCCTGCAATAGCACTGATTGTATTGTTATCTGACCTGAATTGTTCGGGTATTGGGATGGTTTTTTCCCTTTCTAATAAAATTACATGGACAGAAATGTCGGATTACAGACAAACAGATTCTACTATATTTACCATCGTTGAACAAATGCCGCAATTTAAAGGCGGAGATGATTCACTCAGGCGTTTTCTGGCAAAAAATATTCATTACCCTGATAATGCCCGTCAGAATAATATTGAAGACAAAGTGTATGTTTCCTTTATTGTCGGAAGTACGGGAAAAGTCAGGAACGTGAAAGTAGTAAGAGGGATATATCCTGATTTGAATACCGAAGCTATAAGAGTGATAAAATCAATGCCAGACTGGATTCCGGGTAAACAAAGAGGAGAAGCAGTAAATGTAATGTACACCATTCCTATCAGTTTTAAATTAGAAACTGATAAATGAACAATCGAACAATCGAACATTTGAATAATCGACAATCGAATAAACAAATAAACAAACATTCGAACAATCAAACAAATGATTAGTTGTAGTCCATATTTGATTTTCAAATTTTCAAATTTTCAAATCTTCAAATTATTATTCTGCTTCATCCTGTTATTTTCATGTAACTTCGTTTCGGCCCAGAACTTTGTCATTTCCGGAAAAGTTTTTGATGCTGAAACCAAAGAGCCACTGGCCTTCGTAAATATTATCTATAACAACCAGAACCAGGGTACCACTACAGGTATTAACGGGGAATTCAGTATCAAAACATCTGCACCGGTCAGCTTCCTGAAATTCAGCTATGTAGGCTACGAGCAGCAGACCATCGGTATTTCTCCGGCTGACAATGGACGGAAACTGACCATAAAACTCAAGGGGAAAATAATTGATATTGCAGAAGTGACCGTATTTCCCGGTGAAAACCCTGCACACAGGATTATCCGAAAAGTTCTTGAGAACCGCGACCTGAACAATCCTGAAAAGATGACTTCTTTTTCCTACACTTCTTACAATAAAATGATCTTTACAACCAATATTGACAGCCTGAAATCATCTGATACCACAATTACACTTACAGACGACAGCATCAAAAACAGGAAATCTGATTCAAGCCTGATAAAAGTCAAAAAGTTTCTTAAAAGGCAAAACTTTTTTCTTATTGAATCTGTAAGTGAAAGGCAGTACCTTTATCCTGACAGAAACAAAGAAACGGTGCTGGCCTCAAGGGTTTCAGGTTTACAGAGCATGACCTTTGCTCTGCTGGCCACACAGATGCAGTCATTTTCTTTTTATAAAGAACTCATCATGATCTTTGACAAAATGTACCTGAACCCCATCAGTTCAGGCAGTACCCGCAAGTATTTTTTCCTGATAGAAGACACTACTTATACAGAACAGGGCGATACAGTATTTGTCATTTCTTTCCGTCCCAGGAAAGGTACCAATTTCGACGGATTGAAAGGAGTGCTAAATATCAATACCCGGAATTATGCCATCCAGAACGTGATAGCAGAACCAATGATGCAAAGCCCCGGCATTGGAATAAAAATACAACAGAAATATGAATATATTGAGAATAAACAATGGTTCCCCGTTCAGTTGAATACTGAACTGACCATGAGTAATTTCAATATACAGGCTGGTAAAAAGCGGCTTCCCATTATTGGAATCGGAAAAAGCTACCTGAAAGATATCAAACTGAATCCGGAGGTTGATAAATCAAAATTTGGTCATGTTGAAGTTAAAATGGAAGATGATGCCGCAAAAAAGCCAAAGGAATACTGGGATAATTTTCGCTATGAACCCCTGTCAGCAAAGGATACAATGACTTATCACGTAATCGATAGTATCAGCAAAGCCGAAAAGATTGAAAAAAAGATAGGTATTTTCGAAACCCTGATGAATGGATATATTCCTTTTTATTTCCTGAATATTGATTATACCAGGGTTTTGTCATACAACCGGTATGAAGGTTTCCGCACGGGATTGGGATTGGTGACCAACAAAAAACTATCAGAATATTATTCATTGGGAGGCTATGCCTGTTATGGCTTTAAGGACAGGAAATTCAAATATGGCGGGGAAGCAGCAGTTGTTCTTGATGAAGACATTGAAGCAAATTTAAAACTGATCTGGTCAAGGGATGTGGAAGAATGGGGAGGTCTGAATTTCTACATGGATAAACCATTTCTATTGTCTACAAGTACCTACAGGAATTACATGGTAGACATGATGATTCCTGTAAAATTACTTAAAGTATCCTATAGCCAGAGGGCTTTCGAGTATCTCAATATTCTTGTTTTTGCAGAAAGGCAACAGTATCCCGAAGCCAATTCTATCTATGCATATAATAATGGTGGGAATGTTTTAAATAATATGATTTTTGTATCTGATTATTATACTGATTTTTTTGAGACCGGTATCAACCTGAGATATGCCTTCAGGGAAAAGTACATGCAGACCCCGAATGGTAAATATTCTATGGGATCAGATTATCCTCTGGTTTATGCAAATGTTGTTTATGGCATTAGCGACCAGACAACCAACCAATATTTTAAATTTGAATCAAAGATTACCAAAGCATTGATTAATAAGAATATCGGGAAGACGTATATTGCAATTACCGGTGGAATTAACGTTATTCTATCAAATGAAGAATCAGAAAAATTACTACCAGTACAAAAGCTTTACAATGGAAACGGAAGTTACTATAAAGAATATCCTTTATGGTCAGATAACAGTTTTAATACCATGGGCATTGATGAGTTTTATGCCGATCGCTTTGCTTCATTATATTTCAGGCAGGACTTCGGTTCCCTGTTGTTCAGAACCAAACACTTTGCACCTGAACTGAACCTAATTACCAATATCGGAATTGGTAAGCTGTCGAAAGATTACAGCTTTTACAGTCCGGACAATCTTAATATCCTGCAGCATTTGAAATCATACGAAAAAGGATATTATGAATCCGGTGTTGTGGTTAATAATATCCTCAGACTCTCCGGCATGGTTGCCTGCGGAATTGGAGTGTTTTACCGTTATGGCCCTTATGCATACCAGAGGATATCTGAAAATTTTGCCTATAAATTCAGTATCACATTTGAGTTTTGAATAACATATTATAATTGGAGTTTTCAATAAACAGAATAGAACGCTGATGACGCTGATTGTTCGATTATTAAAGATTTTAATGACATGAATTACAGCTATTTATTTCTATTGTATTTCTACAGTATTTCTATTGTATTTCTATTGTATTTTATGATATTATTTTTTAGTTTTTCTTTGAACCTTTAATTTTACATATGAAGAAACAAGATGTTTACTTTTTAGGTTTTGTCATCATGTTTTTTGCGCTAATTTTTCAGTACCATGCTCTGTTTGGCGGGTATGAAAAATTTAACCACGACCATGGCATGTTGATGAGTTTTATCAAGTTTGCAATACTTGCGACTCTTGGTGAAGTGATAGGATTAAGGATCAAGACAGGTTCTTATTATAAAAAAGGTTTCGGTATAATTCCCAGGGCAATTGTCTGGGGCTTCCTGGGACTCGCCATCAATGGAGCATTTATAATTTTTTCTACCGGTACCCCTTCATTACTCGCTTCTCTCGGAATTGATAATGCAGATCAGTTATTGAAAGGTCCGTTCTGTGCTGCTAAAATTCTGGCAGCTTTCTCGGTAAGCGCTGCATTGAATCTTGTTTTTGCACCTGTTATGATGACCATTCATAAAATTACGGATACTCATATTATCAGTACAGGTGGTACTGTTTCAGGGTTTTTCAGCCCGATCAGGTTTGGTGAAAATATGATGAAATTAAACTGGTATGTTCAATGGAATTATGTGTTCAAAAAAACCATTCCTTTTTTCTGGATACCGGCTCATACCATTACATTCCTTTTACCTCCCGACTACAGGATTCTATTTGCTGCTTTACTGGGAATAATACTGGGCGTTATTTTATCTGTCGCCAACCTGACAAAAACCACGGCGGTACTTTAATAAAGAATTAGGCTTTTAGGCTGTAGGTTATTAGTATCTTATTTCTGAAATCTAAACGCATTTTGGCAAAAAATTCCAAAAAACAAATCACAAAAAACAAATAATAAACAATATCAAAGTATCAAATAAGAAACATACTAATTTGAATTTGTTATTTTGTTGATTGATATTTATTTGTCATTTGTATTTTGAGATTTGTGATTTTTTGTTTGGTTCTGATTCGTCCAGGTTGGGCTATATTCTTAAAAAAAAGTATCAGGTATCAGGATTAATTCGTAATTCGTAATTCGTAACTCGTAATTCATAAACACCTGAATTTTCAACATATTTAATAACATTAAAAAAAGAATTATTTAAAGTAAAGTTATTGATTATTAAAAAAAAAGCTGTTATTTTGCAATAAAATAATTTGTATGATAGCGGTTATCAGGCATATTAATTTAAACAAGAGACTTTTCCTGAATATCAAGTCCCGCGATGGTTTTAATTATTAAACGTATATTCTGAAAATAGTTCAGAATTTACTTCACTTCTTCATTTTTCATAATTAAAAGAAATTATGCAATTACCGTATTCAGAATCATATAAAATCAAGATGGTGGAAACCATCAGAAAAAGCACCCGCGGCGAAAGGGAAAAGTGGATCAGGGATGCCCGGTACAACTTGTTTAATCTGAATAGTGACCAGGTGTTTATTGACCTGCTTACAGATTCAGGTACAGGCGCCATGAGTGATATTCAATGGTCAGAAATGCTGTTGGGTGACGAGAGTTATGCCGGCGCAAGGTCATATTATAAAATGAAATCTGCCATTAAGGATATTTTTGGTTTTGATTATTTTTTACCAACCCACCAGGGCAGGGCAGCGGAAAATGTCCTGTTTTCAACGCTTGTAAAAGAAGGCGATGTGGTTCCCGGCAACTCACATTTTGATACCACCAAAGGTCATATTGAATTACGAAAGGCAATTCCTATAGACTGTACCATCGACGAAGCCTTTGATACAGAACTGATACATCCATTCAAGGGGAATGTCAACCTGGATAAACTGGAAGAAGTACTTAAATCAAACCGTGCAGAAAATATACCCTTCATTGTCATTACGGTTACCTGTAACTCAAGCGGAGGTCAGCCCGTGTCAATGAAGAACCTCAGAGATATATATTCCCTCGCACAGAAATACCACATAAAAGTATTATTTGATGCAGCCAGGTTTGCTGAAAATGCTTATTTTATAAAAAAAAGAGAAGAAGGTTACCAGGATAAAACCATCGGTGAGATTGTGGCTGAAATGTTTGGTTATGCTGACATGATGACCATGAGCTGTAAGAAAGATGCCATTGTAAATATTGGTGGTTTTATTGCCCTCAGGGATGAAGAGCTTTTCAAGAGAGCATCGGTTTATAATATTCTATTTGAAGGGTTTATTACCTATGGTGGTATGTCAGGCCGTGATTTATCAGCCGTTGCACAAGGCTTATATGAAGGTACTGATTTTAACTACCTCGAAACACGTATCAAACAAGTTGAATATCTTGGCGGTAAACTGATCGATGCCGGTGTGCCTATCCAGATGCCAATTGGTGGCCATGCTGTATTTGTTGATGCAAAACGGTTTCTTACCAAAGTACCTAAAGAAGAATTCCAGGCTCAGACCCTTGCTGTTGAATTGTACATTGAGTCTGGTGTGCGTAGCGTAGAAATAGGAACTCTTCTGGCCGACCGTGATCCTGTGTCCCGCGAAAACCGTTTCCCGGATCTCGAATTTCTCAGACTGGCTATTCCCCGCAGAGTTTATACCAATAACCATATGGATGTAGTTGCAGTTGCTCTCATAAACGTTTGGGAAAGAAGAAACTCCATCACCCACGGATTCAAAATAATCTCAGAAGCACCTATTCTCAGGCATTTTACAGTTGAATTGGACAGAGTCTAAATATTTCACATTGAGAAAAAACCGTTCGGAGAGAATCAATTTACGAATTACGATCCGCCTGAGGCGGAACGATTTACGAATCAAAATACAACATATTGATAAGTTTTGTTTCTTAAGCGTCCGAGATCGTGTTTCCTTGAATTAAGTAATTATTTGTATCATCTGCAACTAATTTCCCTTTTCCTTCGTCATATTTTGGATAATTTGACGAAAATCAATACCAGTATTTTTAATCCCTTCCTCATTGTAATAACTATTAACAGTATCTTTGCAGCCGGAACGGGACAATGCTTATTTATTTAATTTATTGAATAACATCTCTTATAATTTATTTTTAATGCAAAAACTTATTTTAGTTGCCCTGGTAATTATCTTCAGTGTCAACTTTTCATCAGGAAAACCGGTCAATTTTTCAAAAGCAAATTCAGTTGCAAAGAATTTCTGGTTTGAAAAATCATATTCAGTTACAAAAATAGGATATGATCAGGTAATGCCGGAAAGAGTGTACTCTAAAACTGAATTGAATGATACTCTGTACAATGTTTTTAATATAGGGAATGATGGATTTATCATTGTTTCCGGTGATGATGCATGTATCCCGGTACTTGCATACTCATATGAAGGAGGATTTAACAGCGTAAATATTTCACCATCCCTGATGTCAATGCTCTGGCATTATGCTAACGAAATCAGGTATATACGCAATAACCGGTTGGAAGCAACTGATGATATTGCTGCTTCGTGGGCAAAATATTCCTCTGTATCATTTCATCTACTGAAAAATTATGATACTCCTTCGGTTCCGTTAATTCTGACCAAATGGGACCAGGGATTTCCGTACAATGAGTATTGTCCTGTTGATGCTGCTGGCCCGGGTGGGCATGCTGTAGTCGGATGTGTTGCCGTTGCTTTTGCACAGATCATGAAGTTTTATAATTATCCTGCCTATGGCACCGGTAATCATTCGTACATGACCCAGTCATACGGCGATCTCTACGCCAATTTTAATTCAGTCATTCATTGGACCAATATGCCATATTCCATTACCCAAAGTAATTATGATGTATCCTCGCTTCTTTACAATGTTGGTGTTATGGCGGAAATGGATTATAGCGCCACCGGTTCGGGCGCTGATATCGGAACAGCAGTACAGGGATTGAAAAATTATTTTAAATACTCTAATTCTATTCAATATGTCAAACGACATAATTATAACGATACTCAGTGGAAATCCTTAATAACTACTGAAATTGATGCCGGTCGTCCTGTAATTTATGAAGGATTTGATTCGACCGGTGGTGGACATGCATGGAATTGTGATGCTTATCAGAATGGTTATTTTCATATGAACTGGGGATGGGGCGGCAATTCAAATGGTTTTTTCAATCTTAATTCGTTATCAGCAGGAGGATACTTATTTAATAATAGCGAGGGTTTAGTGACAGGTATTTATCCGCTTGGAAATTATCCGGGTTATTGCTCTGCAACCGAATATATTACAGGCAACGAAGGAACTTTCGACGATGGCAGCGGTGCAGGAAAATATGAGAATAATATCAACTGTATGTGGAAAATCACCCCACAATGCGGCAGTAAGATACAACTGAGTTTTGATTTGTTTAATGTTGCTTCCGGCGATACTTTATATGTTTACGATGGTCTTACTATTTATAATAACGTACTGGCTCATTTTACTGAAGGAGACAGTTTGTATGTGATTATTTCCACATCAAACAATTTGTTGGTAAGGTTTGTCACCAACGGAAGTAATGTTGCAGATGGATGGAGCGCCAGCTATAAATCAATATTCTGTGCAGGGACTGAAGTTCATACCGAAGTTTCGGGTACCCTTAATGATGGTAGTGGCACATGCGATTACAAGCCGTCCACAAATTGCAAATGGAGCATTGAACCCCCGGGAGCCACTTCTATTACTCTGAACTTTACAGCATTTGATCTTTATAATGATATTGACAACGTGTTAATTTATAAAAATGAATTTGCTGATACAAACCTGGTGGCAAATTTAAATGCAAATACTCCGCCAACCGGGCCCATCACTGTGAATGCACCAAAGGTGATCCTGAAGTTTTTTACCACCAGCATGAACAATGCCGGTGGCTGGTCAGCCAGTTATTCTTCCGTGATCAATCCACAGGGTATTGCTGAACAGGAAAACATAAAATTTGCCATGTATCCCAATCCCGCAGGTGATAAAGTGATGATTGAATTTCATGCAAAGGATGTCATCAAAGGAAGTATCAGTATTTCTGACATTACTGGCAGAATCGTTGTTGAAGTACCTGTTTCAGGAGGAAATGGTAAACTCAGCACGTCAATACAAACGGCTGATTATCCCGACGGCCTCTATTTTGTCAAAGTCAGTGCAGGAACATACTCAGATTGCCGGAAACTCATCATCCAACATTAAACACTGGTATCAGGTATCAGGAGTGATGAACAATTGAACTCCGCCTCCGGCGGACGAACTATCGAATAATACTTAGAAACTGTTTTGAATTATTAAAATTTCAAGCTATTGATGCATTCAATTTTTACCCACCCCTAACCCCTCCCTGCAAGCAAGGAGGGGATTTGATCCACGCGAATTTCAGACATAAAACATAGAGGTCAATCCCCTCCCTGCCAGCAGGGAGGGGAAAAAGGGGAGGGTACGAAAAACTTTATAATATAATAATAATCAATCATATAAGAAGATTAATCACTTCATCACTTCATCACAGATTGAGGAGATAATTTTGTCCTGATACCTGATACCTGATACTTGATTCTTCAAGTTCCAGCAGCGCCTTCTTTCTGCGAATCCCGCCTCCGTATCCTACCAATTTTCCATCTTCTCCAATAACACGGTGGCATGGAATAATGATAGATACACGGTTATTCCCGTTGGCTCCTGCCACAGCCCTTACCGCAGCCGGGTTCCCGATGGCAATGGCTTGTTGCTTATAAGACCTGGTCTGCCCGTAGGGTATTTCTCTCAACTTATCCCAGACCAGTTTCTGAAAATCAGTGCCCGGGGTATCCAGTGGAATATCGAATGACTTACGTTCTCTGCTGAAATATTCCGTTATTTGTTGCTCAACGACAGGTAACAAAGGATGCAGATCAAAGGAATAATTTGATTTCAGTAATTTCTTCAGGTCTTTTAATTCTGTCTTCAGCATCCGGCGGTCAGTAAATTCAAGGAGACACAAGCCTGCCGCAGAGGCACCGGCTACCATGAAGCCTAATGGTGTCATGATCTGATGGAGATAAATGATGCCGGGATATTTATCATTGAACGGATTGCTACCTATGAATTCTTCAAATATATTGTTGAAATAGCTGAACCCTTCATCCTCATTATGTTTTGACATTCCCATTGTTTCAGATAAAATTGTAACTCTTCAGGTTGTTTAGACTATACAGTGAAGTCATAAGTCGTAAGTCATAAGTCATAAGTCATAAGTCGTAAGTCGTAATTCATAACTTATAACTTATAACTCATAACTTTTTACCTGATACCTGATACGTATTCTTATAGCCTACGGTCTAATAGCCTGAATAGTTACAAAATTTCTAATTTTTGATAGTCCGGATTTCTCCTGTATTTAATTTGAATTGCAACACACCGTATTTTGGACTGAATAATAATTCTGTAATATTTCCGCCCTGTACCGGGTTAACAATTTTATAACAATCATCATAAGTGACATTCCCCAATAGAACCGGACCGGATAATTTATCTGAGCTGCTACCGGTTAATTCGCTTCCTTTCAGATAAATGGTAATACCAAGCCCTGTATCAGTTACACCCTGGTCAATCGTGATCTTCTTATTAAAATCCGCTGAAGCCGGGATAGGATAAAAATAAGTACTCTGAACCTGTTGAAACATATAACCGCAGCCGCTGCTTTTATTATTATAATGAAAAGCATTATTGACACAGATAAAAGTATCAGCATCCCCTGATTCATTCAGGTAATACAGGGTATCGCCGGGAACATTCAATGATTTATCATTATTGTCGAGATACTGATACTTGTCCTTACAATTGCATGATTGCAATAATGCAATGATTAACGGCATAATACAGAATATAATAATGGCTCGCTTCATGATAATTATAAATTAATAAGACCTCCTTAACAAACCTGAATAATCCATTAATTCATCTTTTTAGTTCTTAACGAATGACTTTGCGATTTTGAGGTTAAACTATTTATCTCTTAGAAAGCAATAATTACGCATAGTGCACAAAGTTTATGTATAGATTAAGTTAATTCATGTAAGCAAATGCGTTAGATTACTATCCGAAACAAATATAATTCAAAATGACAAATAATAGATCAATCTTCAAAATATCTTTGTGTTACTAACTGAAACCCATTGAGCACTTTGTGATCAGACTTCTTCCCACATTATAAAGGAAAATTACAATTTTGATATGTCGCCACTACGTGGCTTTGGTTTGTGGCATGTTCTTTTTCTACAAAGATGCCGTCACTACGTGACTGGATTTTCAATTCATCATTCATCATTCTTCACGCATGCCATGCGTGACTACAGTGACATTTCCTAATACCTGATATATCTCATAACTCTTCACTCAGGCCCTGCGTGACTACATTAATATTTTCTGATACCTTGTATACCATATTACGATCAACTAATGACTTTCGACTTACGACTGTCGACTATTTATCAGATTATTATCAACCAGTGTGTTTTGAACAAAAAAATCTTTTATGTTTGAAGCCCAAACAACTGAAAGGTCTATGAAACATGGAATTGCAACCCTGAGCATCATACCGGTCAGAAAAGATCCTTCTGAAACCTGTGAAATGGTGACTCAGCTTTTGTTCGGCGAATTATTTGAAATCCTGAAAGGAAATAACAAATGGCAATATATCCGGACGCTTCAGGACGACTACCTTGGATGGATAGATGCAAAGATGAGCACTGTTCTCGATAAACGACACTTCAACAGGATCATTAAAAACAAACCCTTTATCAGCAATGATTTGTTTTCGACCATCACAGATCAGGGAAACAGCAGGCAGACCATAGTCGCTGGTAGTTCCATTCATGGTTATAACGGGAAAAAAAGTTTCAGGTTCAATAATATTTCATACCGCGTACTGAATAATTTTTCACACCCTGGCCAGCATGATGCGAGGAGCCTGATAACATCTAATGCACTTAAATTCCTTAATTCACCGTACCTCTGGGGAGGCAGGTCGCCCGTGGGAATTGATTGTTCAGGATTTACACAGATTGTATATAAAATGTCCGGTCTGAACATTCCTCGGGATGCCTCCCAACAGGTCAGACATGGCGTGGCTGTAGACTTTGTGAACGAGGCACATCCGGGCGACCTTGCCTTCTTTGATAATGCTGATGGTGTGATCATACACACAGGCATCATCCTTGACCAGGGAAGAATCATACATGCGTCAGGAAAGGTTCGTATCGATATGATTGACCACGAAGGTATAAATCATTCCGGAACCAGACGTTATACTCATCAGCTCAGGGTTGTGAAAAATATCATTGATCATGCCGACACCCGGTCTTGATTGCTGACTCATTTCTTGTGGCATATTTCATTAATGGGTGTTTTTTGTAACTTTGTCCCAATAATCAACAGACAATGAAAAGAACAGCTCTGATTTTCAGCCTGATTCTGATATTGACCATGCATTATACTGTCATTGCCCAGGACAAAAGCAGTGAAGTAACCCGTTCAGCTGACAAAGTGCTGATCTCAGGCAAACAATATTACCTGCATGTGGTAAAGCCCGGCCAGACACTTTATGCGATTGCCAAAGCATATAATGTGAGAGAGGAGGACATTATTGCTGAAAACCCGGATGCAGCCGATGGGCTGAAAGAGGGAAAATCGCTGAAGGTACCGGTGCTCAAAGGAAGAAACAGTAATGAAAAAGAAATATCTGAAGCTGACTTATTTTATTATCATATTGTTGAAAAGGGCCAAAACCTCGATTATCTGTGCAAAACCTACAAAACCACTATACAAAAGATCAAAGAAGCCAATCAGGGATTGGATGATAAACTTCGATCAGGGATGATCGTACGGGTTCCCAAACCGGATGAAGTCATTGCTGCCGAAAAACAGAAGAAGGAGGCAGAGGAAGCTAAAAAAGCTGCAGAAAACGAGCCCATCAAATATAAGGTTGAGAAAGGACAGACACTGTATTCGATAGCAAAAAAGTACAATGTTAGCATGGATGATATCAAAAAGCTGAATCCGGGAATTGAACATGGTTTGAAAATTGGCCAGGAACTGAAGATACCTGTAGTGAAAAAGACAGGCACTGAAGCAAAACAAGTCGCTGATAAAAAAACAAAACCGGTTGAACAGGAGCATATTAAATCTGCTGACAATGGAGATAAAACTGAATCCGGGAAATTTAAAAACGAAACCGGCTATTCCAGTTATGAAGTAAAGAAAAAAGACAGCTACGAATCTATTGCAAAAGCCAATAATACTGAGGTGACAGAAATCAAAAAAGCCAATCCGCAACTCGCAGGAAAAGAACTGAAAAAGGGAGACATCATTAATATTCCCATAGCAAAAATGGCCGTCCGCAAAGATGCACAGATGGAAGAAGCAGTGGATAAAACCCCGGCGTCAGTAGTTCCCTGCGGTAAGTTTGACTATAAAAAAACCCCCGTCACTTTTAAAATCGCACTAATGTTGCCCTTGTATCTGAAAGAATTCGATTCAATCAAAAATCTGGATACATCGCAGATTAAAACGGGCAGTAATAGTGAAGCAGAAGAGATATTTCAAAAATCAAGGGTATTTGTAGAGTTTTACGAAGGATTGCTTCTGGCTGCCGATTCATTGAAAAAAGAAGGATTGTCCCTTGATATTCATGTGTATGATAGTGAGCGGGATACCAATATTGTTAAAAAACTCATCAAAAATCCGGAATTAAAGGAAATGGACCTGATCATCGGCCCTGTGTACAGCTCCTGTTTCGATATTGTTTCGCAATTTGCGGCACAGCATAAGATCAATATCGTTTCACCCTTGTCCTCAAGAAACCAGTCAATACATTCCAATCCCTGGATTTTCCAGGTAATCCCGTCGGTCAAAGAACAGGTCGTTCAGCTTATTCATTCACTGTCTGCTTATCATGATCAAAAGGTGGTGGTCATTCACAGTGAGATGAAAGAGGAAAAGGAACTGGGACAGATGTTTAAAAAAGAGTATACTGCCGCCATGGGAACAGGCTTTAATCCCGAACTATATAAGGAAATTCCCATCACCATCGACAAAACCATCCAGATGGGCAACGAAAGCAATCAGAAGGTCATGGCCACAATTAAAAAACAACTTTCATCTACCACAGGAAACCTTATAGTCATTCCATCTTCTGATGCAGCTTATGTGACCGAGATTATCAATCAACTGAATAATATCAACGGAGAAAATGGTGATCTTTTCAATCTGACAGTTTGCGGTTTTCCAAACTGGCAGAAGATTGACAATATTGAGATTGAATCACTTCACAATCTGCAATTGATTACTTTATCCTCCAATTATATTGATTATTCGCTGGCTGAAGTAAAACAGAGCGTGTTGAAATACAGGAACCAATTTAGTGCCGAGCCGTCGCAGTATAGCTTTCAGGGCTTTGATGTCGGTATGTTTTTCTTTTCTGCCCTGAAAAAGTACGGCCGTAATTTCGGGGATTGTCTGCAGGAATCAGGCAAGCCTTTTCATGGTTTACAAACTGATTTTTCGTTTAAAAGGATTGGAAAATCAGGAGGTTTTGAAAACCAGTCAATACCGGTAATTCAATATACCCATGACCTGAATATTATCCGGTTGAACAGGGAATAACCTGTTATTTTTTAAAAGAACAATCAGTATCACATCCACCACAGGAATGTATTCCTGTTTTGTTTCCGTCTGCTGCAAACAATGGCCTGAATACTTTGAAAATAACCGAAGCGACGGTTATTCCTACAATAATTAACACAATTACATCCTGAAACATAAAATCATTAGTTTGTAAAGTTCATTAAGTTTATAAAGTTCGTAAAGTTCATAAAGTTTGTAAAGTTCATAAAGTTTATAAAGTTATATCCATCGATTGTCCCTTAGTCTCTTAGTCTCTCAGTCACTTAGTCTCTTCGTCGCCCGGTCGCTTAGTTCGTCAAATCTCTTCGTCCCTCAGTCGCCCTTTCGTCCCGTCGCTTAGTTCGCCAAGTCTCTTAGTCACTCAGTCTCTTAGTTTCTTCGTCGCCCGGTCGCTTAGTTCGTCAAATCTCTTCGTCCCTCAGTCGCCCTTTCGCCCCGTCGCTTAGTTCGCCAAGTCTCTTAGTCACTCAGTCACTTAGTCTCTTCGTCGCCCGGTCGCTTAGTTCG
>JAPLDU010000091.1 GCA_026391255.1 Bacteroidia bacterium
AGCTTTGGTAACCGTGATGCCTGGTCGGTTGGGGTAACTCCTGATTTTGTGGTTGCCGTATGGGTTGGCAATGCTTCCGGGGAAGGGCGACCGGGGCTCACAGGTATATCATCCGCAGCGCCGATACTTTTCGATATATTTAAAAGCCTGCAACCTTCGGGATGGTTTGCCCAGCCAATGAGTGAGATGGTTCAGATTCCTGTCTGCTGCAACAGCGGATATCGTGCCTCATCCATCTGCGAATGCACTGATACCATCTGGATACAGCGCAAAGGGCTCAGGACTGCGGCCTGTCCCTTTCACCAACTGGTACATCTTGATAAAACCGGCCTCTGGCAGGTAAATTCGAATTGCGAATCTCCTTCCGAAATGATCACCAAAACATGGTTTATATTGCCACCCCTGCAGGAATGGTATTACAGGAACCACAATCCTTTTTACAAGGTGCTGCCTCCTTTCCGGGCTGATTGTGCATCCAATAACGAAACACATACCATGGATATGATCTACCCGCACAATAACAGCAAGCTGTATATTCCTGTCGATCTTGACGGAAAACCCGGCAGCGCTATATTTAAAGTCGCTCACCGCAATCCCGGCTTAAATATTTACTGGCATCTCGACGACCGATTTATTGGAACTACCAATCAGTACCACCAGATGGCTCTTTCACCGGCACCAGGCCAGCACCGCCTGACATTAGTGGATGAAAAAGGTGAGAATCTCAGCATCCGGTTCGAGATCATCAATAAAAAAAGATAAGTGATTGTGATCAAAATAATTCCTGACAAAATGAAGTTTTTGTATTTTTGTCATTGTGAAAACCAAAGAAGAATATATCAGATTTTGGATTGAACAGGCTAAAGATGATTGGAATGCTGCAGAAGTTTTGTTACAAAGTCATAACTTCATTCAATCATTATTTTTTGCTCATCTTGTAATTGAAAAGTTATGCAAATCATTATGGATTAAATATAATTCTGAGTCTGTCCCTCCAAGAACACATAATCTCATTTATTTGCTATCATTTACACCATTGAAACTGACAGAAGAGCAAAATGATTTTTTGCTGAAATTAAACAGGTTTCAAATGGAAGGCAGATATCCGGATTATTTTTCAAATATGTATGATATATGTAATGAATCTTTTACCAAAGAAATACTAACTTCAACAGATCAGTTCAGAATATGGTTAATAGAGAATCTGGAATAAAAACCGCAAAAGCATTTATTGAAGAATGCAATTCGATCGGATTGAATTTCTATAAAGTCATGATGTTCGGCTCAGTAGCGAAAAATCAGGCACATGAATGGTCTGATATTGATTTGTTATTAATCTCAGATCAGTTTGGACAAAATTTATTTGAAAATCTGAAACTTTATTCCAGAATAAATATAAAATATCCACAAATTGAAACTCATCCATATCCGACCTATTATTATTTGGAAGGTGATAGCTTCCTGAGTGAAATCAGTCAACAAGGCATTGAAATTAAATGACTTTGTGAAAGTTTCACTTAAAGATATTTGAATTTCATTTATTGGCTGCCCTGATTCACCAATCTTGCCTTCAAATCATTAATATATTCCTGTTTAACCAGGAACTGCATTGATCCGGCTTTCTCAGCATAATCAAGGGCTGATTGGTAATTCATCTTATAATAAAATGAGTACGAAAGAAGCATACAGGTATTTCCTTTAAATGAGAGTTTCTCGTCGGGAATATATTTAAGACCGGTCTCCAAAGCGTTAATAGCGTCGTCGTACTTCATAATGCTCATATAAACTTTACCCATGTTTATGTAAGCCTCATCATAGCCTGGCTTAGCGCTGATGGCTCTTTTGTAATCATTGACAGCGCTGTCAGGTATTTGTTTCAGAAAATACGCAAACGCCCGGTTGTTATACGTTTCAGCATCACCCGGAAGGAATTTTGTGAGAATAACAGAAAAATCCAAAATAGCGGCATCATAATCCTTCGCCTCAATATATGTTAATCCTCTTCCTGTCCTGGCTTTAGTGAACCATGGAGCCAGAGTGAGTGTCTTATTAAAATAATATATTGCCTTACCCGGATTTCCTTCTCTTTTATAAACTCTTGCAAGTCCGTAATAGGCATTGTATACATCCTGGTAATCATTTTCATATTTCACCACCTGCTCCAGTTCTGTCCTTGCTTTTTTATTTTCATTATTATCCAGGTAATAATTACCCAGGTTATTATATGCAAGAGCATTATCCGGATCATGTCTGATGGCTTGCTGCCACAGTGTTTCGCCGTTATGCCACCTGGCGGTTTGTGCATAAGAACTCCAGGAAAATATTACAATTTGCAGAATTATTAAAGAGATGGTCAGATTTCTGAACCTTTTTCGTTCTGAGATGATTTTGTCAATGATTAAACCTGCCATTATAAACAGTCCGGTGAATGGCACATAGGTGTACCTGTCAGCAATGATGGCATTCCCGACCGGAAAAATCTGTATAACAATGAAAACTGATAATAAGAAAAAAAGTGAGCCAAAAACAATGGTTTTGTTTTTCCTGAAAAATATCACAACACAAATAAGCAGGACCAGGAATAATACTGACGAAATGATTATCCCGCTAAAATGACCGGGCAGCGGGTATTTGTAAAAACAGGACAGGTTGTACGGATATATTAGTTTGAAAAGATAAGCAGCCAGGTTATAAAATGAATACATCAGATGTTCAGGGACAGCCCGGGTATGAATCCTGCCGGAACTTTGTGATGCCTGTGCCACGAATGCCATGATCCCGGTAAGGAATGATAGAAGAAGCATGGGTATTTTTTCTGCCAGTAATTTATATGTCAGCTTTCTGCCAAACCAATAATCAACAGTTAGTAAAATCAGGGGAAGTACCACCGCCTGGGCTTTGCTCAGTAATGACAATATAAAGAACAGAAGTGCCAGGCAGTAATTCCTGGTTTTATGAATTGAATTTGTCGAGTAATAAATATAAAAAATAAGAGAAAATAAAAAGAAACAGGTATAGAGTACATCTTTTCTCTCCGAAGCCCAGGCCACTGACTCAACGCGCATGGGATGTACGGCAAAGAGGGCTGCAGCAATAATGCCTGCATAGTATTTTTTTGTCAGCAGCCAGGTGAGCCAGGCACAAAGAACTATATTTAAAAGATGAAGAAATACATTATCAAAATGATATAAGAAGGGATTTAATCCTGCAAGCCTGTATTCGCACATATAACTCAAAACTGTGAGAGGATGGTAGTTTCCCATCACGATGGTTTTGATATTGAAAAGGTTCAGTATCGCAGAAAGACTGAAGGATTTGATGAGGGAGTTATCCCGTATGTAATTATAATCATCCCAGTTGACAAAATCATTGGACAAAGCGGGTGAGAAGACAATGAAGGCAATGAAAACAATAAAGCCAACCCACAGGGTCAGTTTACGGGTGACGGGTATTTTGTTAGTATCTGATCTTTTCATCATCCCTGGAAGCTGTTTGAATTTCTAATATGAATTTATCGGAATATTGAAGAATAGTTTTTTTACCACAATAGTCACATAGTAAACATAGTCAAAAAATATTATATAACTATGTGCTTCTATGTGACTATGTGGTGTAAATAATAAATTATCAACTACATATGCAAATTATCAGAACTTAATCTCCACTTCCCCAATCTTTGAGGTTACCTTTGTAAGCCCCGGGCTATAAGGCAACGGAGGCAAATTCCTTTCCGGGATTGACGATATTGCCGTAATGTCAATTTTGCCTGAACGCATTTTTTGTATACAGACAGACCAGACCGATGCATTCCCTGACCATTTCTCACCGTTCCGGGTATTGATCTCCAGCTTATGCAAGCCGGGAGTCACATCGAATGTTATCCAGGCCCAATGTCCGTCCTGTTTATTTCCCCTGGCCATTACATTAATGTTATCAAGGCTAAACTCGAATTCGGGAAAATCCTTACCTTCAAATTCTTTTGCCGGTATCAATAAAATCGATAATTCCCGGCTTTCTGTTTCGGCCGACATTTGAAAACTGCATACCAGTCCTTGCCTGGTTCCGGTTTTATCGACCGAAACACCCGTATTATAGGTCGTTCTTTCACTAAGTTCAGCCGTTGGCTTTAATACCAACATATCCACAGGGTGGCCATCCTCCTCCATTTTCCTGATCAACCCGGGATTTAATATTTTAAAATCTTTTGTGTCACCGAAATATTCAAAACTCATTTTCTTACCGGAATAACTGCAATCGAAATTCACCCCGGCAATCAGGGGTTCTTTTGCCTCGCTCAGCGGATATAATTCATAAACTGCCACTTCATAACCTGAAAGCAAAATTTCTACGGAATTACCGCATGAATAAAGGCGTGGCGATATCCAGCGATCGGGATAAACCCTTTCGAGAACTAGGTCTTTGGCATCAGGGCTAAGACCGTATTCCTCACCGATGTGTATCTTAATTACAGAAGGCGAAATATAAGGGTTCCTGGCTGTGATGATCCCTTTTTTATCATTGAAGTGCAAATAAGCATATGGTTTCTTATCCATTGGATTGCTATCTGTCATGAAAGTATTTGCCAGTATGTCCTTCCTGTCTTTGGCCCATTTCAGCGACCGGGCAATGGCATTCCACTCACCGTCATTCAACAGACCGGGTGAGATATACAGCTCGTACATTGATATCCCGCGGCTGAAATAAAGCATTGCATCGTTGGTAAAGGATTCCAGCGGGTCGTATCCACCGCCTACCGACTCCAGATCACCCTTGATAATGCCATGAACCATCAGGTTTGCGATCGGGAACCAGAAATTTTTATTATGAAAATCGTCAAACAGAACATAATCTTTATAAGTCATAGCCTCATCCCTTATAGTGAGTGACGGTATCCGGGCAAAACCATAATCTTCCCCTGCCATCCATATCTGGTTGGCGTACTTCACCCACCAGGGACTGAGCCAGGTGCCCGAGGTAATATTCAGGTAAACATCAGGGTTGATAGCCCTGACAGCCCTGCATTTGTCAATCAGCGATTCAATCACCGCCCTGCGCGAGAACAAGCCCGTTGCATGCCCATGATCCGTTTCATTGCAGGCAAACTGGATGCCATCCCATTTGAAATACGATACGCCATCGTTTGCAACCATTGAAGTAGTGCGGGTTCTGAACAATTCACCATATTTTTTCCCGGCCAGGCAAAGCATCGGGATCTTCCCTCCTTTTTCATCCGGTTCAAAGCCTGTCGGTATTACCTCATAACCATTGGCTTTCATCCAACTTACTCTTTTTTCGTGAAAAGAATACCCACCAATCGGACCGTACCAGATACCCAGGTTTACTCCCAGTGATTTTAGTTTATCCGACACAGGTTTCAGGCCATGAGGAAAGCTCGAGGTATTCAGTTTCCAGTCGCTTTCATAATTATCCCAGCCGTCGTCCAGCACAAATGCATCTAACTTCAGGTTATATTTATCGAACAGGTTCTTTTTGAACAGGCTGATGATATTCATGATGTTCTGCTCGTTCATAATGTTATCCGGTTTGATATCCTTAAAGGATGGTGAACGAAGGTCGTACCAACTGTTGTACAATGAGTAAGGTTTTGCCGGCGCCACCCTTATATCACTAATATACTTCATGAACCAGTCCTGCACATAACTGCTTGGCAAACCAGCTTCCACCACCCATTCGCTTTCAATCCATTCCTTTTCGATTTTCCGGCCAAACTCCTGGTAACAGGATAACTGAAGATGGTTATCTTTTCCATCATCAAGAGTATTTGTGGATCCGGGATATTCGAGCCCGAAAAAACAACCGCTGTTTCCGCTTGTGGCCGCAACCGGTTGTCCGAATTCCCCTTTCTTGATGATCTCTGCTTTATTCTTTCCGTTAACAAAAGCAATATCTCCTTTCCTTGCATAAATAAAATCGAGGAAATGACTGCCGCAAACTGAATCGCTCACAGCGACTTTCCTTTTGCACCAGAACTTACCTTCCTCAAGCAGGTAAGTAACCATTACATTCAGGGAGTTTTGTTTTCCTTTGAACAGAAGTTCCAGGCTTGCATTGTGTTCGTTGGTTTTGCTGAAACGGTAATTTTTCAGCATGAAATCATTTTTATCAACTGCAACGGGGTTTTCAGCATTGTTAGGCCGGCCTGTATAAGACCAGTAAGCCCAGACGATGTCCAGAGAATAGTTGGCATCTGTCACCAAAGAAACGGACTGACCATGATAGCCTGATATCCAGTCCTTCAGGCCGGTAAGCGTATCCGAGGCAAGAATTCCTCCTGTCACCGTGACTTTTATGCATATCTTTCCATTTGCCAGTGAAAAATAGCGGTTGTTTCCCGAAGATGATTCAGCCGTCTGCACTTTCTGGGCAGAGACTACATTTATTGTAATTGTCAGTAAAAGCAGGCAGGCAAGGGCTTTTGATTTCATGATATTGAGATTTTCAAGTTTGCAACTGAACAAATATAAAAATTATGCAACTGCACAATACCATCAAAAACAATAGAACGCAGATGACGCTGATGAAGATGATTATCACAGATAATTATAAACATAAAGTAAAATCATAGTTCATCATAATAATCAGCGTCATCTGCGTTCTGTTTCAAGCTTCTTAGCTACAACCACTTAAAAATTATCCTTTGCAAAACAGGTTGGCAGGATAATTACCGGCAGCTATCAATTGTCTTATCTTATCCATCACTTCTGGTTTATCTTCCCTGTAAGTGATCCCGAACCATTCAGAAGCAGCCGGCAGAACTCTCACTTTTACCGATCCTTCTCTGATCATTGCATTGACAGCAGCCGGAAGGATAAATTCGGCCTGTGCATTGTTTTTATTTTCACGGATAAACTCATTGAATAACCTTTGCAGCGGAGGGAAAATGGATTTGTTAAATCCCCACATATTCATGGATACCAATTCACTGCCTGATAAGGGAACATTCACCCCGTTCTCATCCGGGAAAATTAAATCTCCGGTTTTCTTTATCCTCAGTTTCTCAACAATACCTGTTAAATAGCTGTCTTCAGCTACCTGGCAAAGAGCACGGCTTACCGGGCCATTTTCCGAGAGGGTACCAGCCAGAGGAAAGCCAATCATGGCATAAGATCCGTGATTAATATTATTACAAAGATATTCAGTCAGAAGCCTGAATGATTCATAACCATAAAAATCGTCGGCATTGATTACAATAAATTGTTTACCTGCCAAAATCTCTGCTGATAAAACCGCCTGCCCGGTACCCCATGGCTTGCTTCTATTAACCGGAACTTCAGGATTACCGGGTACACCGGTCATCCTTTGAAAAGCGAATTCAACCTGTATCCTGCCAGCATATTTTTCCAGGATATTCTCCCTGAACAGCCGGCTGTCTTCTTCACGGATGATGAAAACCACCCTTTCAATGCCGGCCAGTATTGCATCGAACACCGAATAGTCCATCAGGGTCTCGCCTGACGGGCCTACGGCATCAAGTTGTTTCATGCTGCCGTACCGGCTGCCTTTGCCGGCTGCAAGAATAATCAGCGATGGGTTCATCAGTTATGTGCTTGATTATGCAAATGTATATGAAATGATGGATTGTCGCTACCAGATGTCTTTGATTTGAATGATTTATATTCAGATATTCTAACACATAGATACATAGGAGACATAGTCACATAGGAAATTTAAATGACTATGTGATTCTATGTGACTATTGTGGTTATCGAAAAGAAAGCTGATGTCTGATTTAAAGATTTTGTGATTCATAATTTATAAATTTGCAGGTAAAATTCTTAAATGACCCCATTATCCGTTGTCATCATAACATTCAATGAAGAGCGCAACATTGCCAGGTGCCTTACTTCCGTGGGGGAGATTGCCGATGATATTGTTGTTGTCGATTCGTATTCAACGGACAGGACTGAAGCAATATGTCATGAGCATGGGGCCAGGTTCGTGCAACATGCTTTTGAGGGTCATATCGAGCAGAAAAACTGGGCCATTACCCAGGCAATTTATCCTCACATCCTTTCACTTGATGCAGATGAAGCACTTGATGCCACTTTGATACAAAGCATCACAGAAATTAAAAAAAACTGGCATTGCGACGGGTACCTGATGAACAGGCTTACCAACTATTGCGGGCGCTGGATCAGGCATTGCGGCTGGTATCCCGATACAAAGCTCAGGCTTTGGGACAGCCGCAAAGGCCAATGGACAGGTATAAATCCTCATGATGAGTACCGTCTCGGAGAAAACTGCAGTACAGGTCAACTGAAGGGAAATATTCTTCATTACTCGTATTACACACTCGCCGCTCACCTTAAACAGATCAGGTATTTCACTGATATTTCTTCCGGTGAAGCTTATAAAAAAGGAAAACGCGCTTATATCTTACACCTTGCAATTAACCCATTAGTCAAATTCATCAAATCCTATTTTTTCCAGCTTGGCATTCTGGACGGAAAGGCAGGTTTTACCATCTCTTATTATTCATCTTATGCCACTTACCTTAAATACAAAAAAATCCGCGACCTTGCCAACAAAGAAATTGATTAGCAGGAATATTGAACGTATCATCATCAGCCGTACCGACAGCATCGGGGATGTGATATTAACACTGCCTGTTGCCGGGGTGTTAAAAGAGCTTAATTCCGGGTGCCGGATCATTTTTCTGGGTGCGCGTTACACACATGAGGTTGCAAATGCATGTGTACATATCGATGAGTTTGCTGACTGGACAACCGTTAAATCATTGAGCCGTCCTGATAAAGTCGCTTTTTTAAAAGACATAAGGGCTGATGCGATCATTCATGTATTTCCGGATAAACAAATTGCTTCTGCGGCACGTAATGCCGACATTCCATTGAGAACAGGCACTTTCAACAGGATTTATCACTGGAATACCTGCAATGATCTGGTTTTTTTATCGCGAAAGAAATCCGACCTGCATGAAGCCCAACTCAACCTTAAATTGCTGGTAAAACTGGGCGCCAAAAGACTATATTCAAAAGAAGAAATACCTGCATATTACGGATTCAACCGTGTACCAGAATTAAGGGATGAACTGACTGCACTTTTAAAGCCTGATAAGTTCAACCTTATTCTTCACCCGTGCTCAAAAGGAAGTGCAAAGGAATGGGATATTGAAAATTACATCCGGCTAGCATCCGGTCTTCCTCAGGAAAAAGTAAGAATTTTTATAACAGGAACAGAACAGGACGGGCTGAAATCAAAGGTTCTATCAGAGAAGCTTCCGTATGTTCACGATCTTACCGGAAAAATGCACCTCGGGGAACTTATCAGTTTTATCAATACAGCCGACGGTTTGCTGGCAGCCAGTACAGGGCCTCTGCATATCGCCGCCGCACTTGGCAAATATGCAATGGGACTATATCCTTCCATGAGGCCAATCAATGCCATACGGTGGGCTCCTTTAGGGCCCAGGGCAAATTTTATTGAAGAAGATTTATTGTCTACTGACCGAAATAGTTCGTTGGCCATACCGGTTGAAAAGGTGATGTATATGGTGATGAAGGCTGTTAATGGGAAATTTTGACGAAGTGACATAGTGACGAAGCGATGGAGCAACAAAGTGACAAACGACGGATGATAAAGTAATAATTAGAAATATGAATATTACCAGGACAAAAACTTAAATCAATAATAGTCCATCATATTAATAAAGGAAACAATTGATTTTTGAGTTATATTTGTCCTTTATAATTATGATTATGAACAGATCAACACAAAATTTATTTTCGTTGATATTCCTTTTTTTGTCCATTGAATTTAATCTGTCGGCACAGTCAGACATTCCCTGCTCTGCCCCTTTTGTTAATGTCGAGCCTGTCAATTGTAATTTTCAGACATATACGACCACCGGATTCACTTACCAGTCGGATGCCGCCAATGGAGGAGTACCTTCCTGTGCTTCACCTGGAGCCAACCAGCCTGATGTCTGGTTCAGATTTATAGTACCTCTCTCAGGTTCAGTATGTATTACTACAACCGAAGGAACTATTACTGACGGGGGTATGTCGTTATACCATGGCAATTGCAATACACTTACAGAGGTGGAATGTGACGACGATGATGGCCAGAATATGATGCCCATGATTGACCGTTCAGACCTGGTTCCGGGTGATACGATGTATATCCGGTTCTGGAAGGGATGGAGTGCCGGTTCAGGAACATTCTCTTTATGCCTGGTGGAATCACATTCCGATTGCTCACATTATATTCCTGTGTGTCAGAATACTACATTCAGTAATCATCCTTATGGGCCCGGATCAATTCAGGAAGCAAATTATTATACCTGTTTCACCTATGAACAGCAATCTGTCTGGTTACGTTTTAAATTCTTAACCGGAGGTACTTTTATTTTCCTGATCAGACCAATGAATGGTATTGACGATTATGACTGGGCTATCTTCAATGGTAACAACCCGGATTTCTGCACCAGTATTGATTCCCTTACTGCACCTATGGTGTGTAATGCAACAAGTACCACAGGTTGCGACGGGTCAACAGGTCTGAGTAACGCAGGTGTTTCCAATGCTGTGCCTCCAGGTCCGGGAAATCCTTATTGTCCTATAATGAATGTGAATGCAGGAGATACATTATTCATACTGATCAACAATTTCTCAGCATCAAATACCGGGTTTTATTTCACCGTGGGTGGTACAGCAGTGCTCGATTGTTCCCAGAGCCATATCTATTCGCTCATCAGTTCTTTTTCCACTACCGATATCAGTTGTAACGGTTGTTCCGACGGTTCAATCAGCCTGAATGTCACGGGAGGTACGCCTCCATATACCTATTCCTGGAGCAACGGTGCTACTACACAAGATATTTCAGGCCTTACAGCGGGCACTTATTCTGTTACTATTTCAGATTCGGCCGGTATTGTTGATGTAGCCAGTTTATCACTTCTTGAACCTCCCAATATCACTTTGACCCCGTTGATCACCAATCTTTCATGTTATGGAGATAACTCAGGTGCTATTGATCTGTGGGTGAACTGCGGAACCTCTCCTTTTACTTATTTGTGGAGCAACCAGGCCAGCGCAGAAGACCTGGTAAGTATCGGTGCCGGTAATTACACGGTTACTGTTACTGATGCGAATGGAAATATGGGAACTGCTTCGGCGGATGTCACCCAACCGCCTGAACTGCTGGTCAATCTTTCAGCCACAAATGTTATTAACGGTAACGACGGCGCTATCGACCTGACCGTCACTGGTGGCATTGCGCCATATACGATTTTATGGAGTACTGGCGCCAGTACGGAAGATATTGACAGCCTAAGCACCGGCCTATATTCCGTAACTGTTACGGATATGAATGGTTGTCGCCAGATATCCTCAGTACAGGTCGATTCTACCGGACTGGTAGTTATGCCTGTCATTTCAGGTTCGAAGGTGATACTTTTCCAGAACCAGCCAAATCCTTTCAGTAATGAATCGGTCATTTCCTTTTATGTTCCCCGGAATCTGGAAGTTGAACTCAGTCTCTGGAATCTTTTCGGTGAAAAAATAAGTACCCTCATGCACGATAATATTTCCACGGGCATACACCGCCTGCGTTTCAGAACCATTGAAGAACAAACCGGCACATTCTTTTACAGGTTAGTTACTCCCGATGGTATTTTTATCAAAAAAATGCACATCATCAAATAATTTTTTACACAGTACCTATTATCATTAATAAAATGAATAATTGGAAAAGCATTTAAACTTTAATAAAATGAAAACGTTGAGATTATCCTGCGTTTTGCTGATTCTTTTTACCAGTTTTGGCATGTCGGCACAGACATATATGGATATCAGTACAATATCTGTCAGCCCGGCCAGTCCTACCACCAATGATGCCATTCAGATCGTTACTTCGGGATATTTATCCAATACGAATGTTGTTGTGAACAGCGCTGTAATAACGACATCCGGTACAAATGTATATATCAGCTTTGTGGTAACAGCATCAGGTATTGGCGGACCTGTTGTGATTCCATATAATCACACGTTCAATCTTGCGCCCCTGTCAGCCGGCACTTACCAGATCATCATCCAGGATCAGTTTGTTTATGATTCGGCTCCGGCTGAGCAGCATGTATTTACTGTTACCCAATCCACAACCGGTACCTGCCAGGCCAATTTCAGCTTTATACTGGACACATCTTATGTTGGCCCGCTCAATTCTTATAAATACTTGTTCACAGACCTTTCAACCTCAAGCAGCAATATTGCCACCTGGTCGTGGACTTTCGGTGACGGCGGTACATCAGGTCTTCAGGACCCGTTTCATATTTATAATACTATCAGCATAAATCCTTTTATTGTCTGCCTGACCATTACCACCACCACAGGCTGTAACAGCACATACTGTGATACATTGCACCCTGGCCAGAATTCTGTGAATTGCAATGCTCTGTTCACAGTCAATACTACAGCTGTACTAAATACTTACCATTTCGTTGACCAATCGGTGAGTTCAGGCACCATCACCGCCTGGCACTGGAATTTTGGCGATGGAGATTCTTCCCTGGTACAAAGTCCTGATCATCATTACCAGAATGCAGGCACTTACACAATCAGTCTGACTATCAACACCTCAGATAACTGTAACAATACCTCATATTATACCCTGGTGGTCGGCTCACCGTGTAATTTTAGTGTTAATCTGGCTATTACAAATGTCACGGTGTGGGCAGGTTCCGACGGGCAAATTCATTCGACTGTGATCAATGGTCTGAGTCCGTATCTTTTTACCTGGAGTAACGGAGCTAGCACGCAAAATCTGTTAAATATTACTGCAGGGAATTATTCAGTTACAGTTATTGACAGTAACGGCTGTGTGGCCAGCGGCTCAGCAGTTGTGACCCAGCCGCCGGCTCCGGTTTCACAGACCATCAATATTATTTCAGGCTGGAGTATCATTTCCACTTACATAATCCCTCCGCAACCTGCAGTGAGTACTGTTGTTGCCGGAATTCTCTCCAATATCATTATTATTAAAGATGGTTCAGGGAATGTATACTGGCCCCAGTATGGAATTAATAATATCGGCAATTTTGTCATTGGTAAAGGCTACCAGATAAAAACCAGCGCTGCATGTTCGCTCACTGTCAGCGGAAGTCCGGTAGTCCCGGAAAGCACTCCGGTTCAGATCATCCAGGGCTGGAGTATCATCGGTTACCTTCGAATGAACCAGGGGAACGTAGAAACCATAATGAATCCTGTTATAAATAATGTCCTGATCGTTAAAAACGGGGCAGGTCATGTTTACTGGCCTTACTATGGTCTGGACAATTTGATACACATGAACCCGGGCGAAGGGTTCCAGGTCTATGCCACTGCAACCTGTACGCTGGTGTACCCAGCCAACTGACAAGGGTTGATACAGCAGATATTCCGGTGGTAATCTGTGTGTTATGTGGGTAATAACAGAGGAAGGACACTGACTGGCATAATTGTTGAAGTATACAGTCAAAGTTATTTTTCATTACTTTTGTCCTCAAATTCAGGCATGAAAAAAAGAAAGACCAACAGTAACCCGGCGGATTTGCTGGCAGCTATTATTACCGGCATACATAAAAAAAAGGGATTAGATATTATCAGCATTGATTTTTCAGGCTTAAAAGAAACAGTATGCGATTATTTCGTTATCTGTCATGGCGATTCAAGCACACATGTAAATGCCATTGCCGAGTCAGTGGATGAAAACGTCAAGACCGAAATGAAGGAAAAACCCTGGTCAAAGGAAGGATTTGAAAACTCTCAGTGGATACTCCTCGATTATGCCAATATCGTTGTTCACATCTTCCAAAAGCCATACCGTGGCTTTTACAACCTTGAAAATCTATGGGCTGACGGAATAACCACGGCACATCCGGACACTATTTCATAAAAGCAGAAATATTGCGTTTCTATTTGTTTACGAATTTACAATGACACAGAAAAGTACATTCAACCTGGCTGATAATCTTAATGATAATCAGGATTCTGACAATATTCAAAAGCCGGACCAGCCAAATAATCAGGGACAGGGACCTGGAAAAATCCCGGACAACAATCTATTTCCGAATAAAAATAAAAAAAAGTTCAATGTCTATTGGATTTACGGACTGATACTGGCAGGGTTCTTTATTCTCCAGTTCTTTGGTAACAGCAAACAGCCGGTTAAGACTGACTGGAAACGTTTCAAGAACGATATGCTGTTAAGCCACGATGTTGCTAAACTTGTTGTGGTAAACGGGAAATCACTAGAAATTTACATCAGGGATGACAAATTAAGTTCTGATAAATATAAGGAACTAAAGGAAAAAGGCTTATCAGCGCCGAAATCAGGCCCGCACTATACTTTCAACATTGGTTCGGCAGATGCTTTTGAAAAAAGGCTGGAAGATGCTCAGAAGGATTTCCCGGAAGATCAGCGTATCTATCCTGAAAATGAGGAAAGGCACGATTATTTTTCCGATATCCTGCCTTACCTGATGACGATATTGATTTTCGTCGGACTTTATATGTTCCTCATCCGCCGGATGGGAGGTAATTCAGGTGGTCCGGGAGGAGGTATCTTCAATGTTGGTAAATCGAGGGCACAGATTTTTGACAAAGAGACCAGTGTAAAAATTGATTTTAAAGATGTTGCCGGGCTTGAAGAAGCCAAGATCGAGATTCGTGAAATAGTGGAATTCCTGAAATCCCCCAAGAAATATACCGACCTTGGAGGCAAGATACCAAAGGGAGCCCTGCTGATTGGTCCGCCGGGAACAGGAAAAACTCTGCTGGCCAAAGCAGTTGCCGGTGAAGCACACGTTCCTTTCTTTTCACTGTCGGGTTCCGATTTTGTTGAGATGTTTGTTGGAGTTGGAGCATCAAGAGTTCGCGACCTCTTCAAACAAGCCAAAGAAAAAGCCCCCTGTATTATTTTTATTGACGAAATAGATGCCATTGGCCGCTCGAGGGGCAGAAATGCAAACTTCGGCGCTAATGATGAAAGGGAGAACACGCTTAACCAGTTGCTCACTGAAATGGACGGCTTTCAGACCAATATCGGGGTCATCGTGCTTGCCGCAACCAACCGTGCCGATATCCTCGATATTGCTCTACTGCGTGCCGGCCGTTTCGATCGCCAGATACACGTTGAACTGCCCGATCTGAATGAGAGAAAAGAGATCTTTGCCGTTCACCTTAAACCTATCAAATACGACAAAACCATTGATCTTGATTTTTTTGCCAAACAGACACCGGGTTTTTCAGGCGCCGATATTGCAAATGTTTGCAACGAGTCAGCCCTGATTGCCGCACGCAGTAACAAAACGATTGTTGAGAAACAGGACTTCCTCGATGCTATTGACCGCATCGTGGGCGGACTGGAAAAGAAAAATAAGATCATAACAGTTCAGGAAAAGAGAACCATAGCTTATCACGAAGCCGGACACGCCACCGCAAGCTGGATGCTCGAATATGCCAACCCTTTGGTTAAAGTAACCATTGTTCCGCGTGGCAAAGCCCTTGGCGCTGCATGGTACCTGCCCGAAGAACGACAGATCACCACTCGCGAACAGATACTCGACGATATGTGTGCCACGCTGGGCGGTCGTGCATCAGAAGAAATAAACTTTGGAAAGATTTCCACCGGGGCTTTGAATGATCTCGAAAAAGTGACCAAACAGGCTTATGCGATGGTCACGTATTTTGGGATGAGCAAAACCGTCGGCAATGTAAGCTTCTTCGATTCAAGCGGCCAGAACGAATATGCTTTTAATAAGCCTTATAGCGATAAAACCGCCGAGCTGATTGACAAGGAAGTAAATAACCTGGTGGAAAGCGCCTATATCCGGGCAAAGGATATTCTATCAGAAAACAAACCCGGCCTTGTTGAACTGGCTGAAATATTACTCGATAAAGAAGTAATATTTGCTGAAGATATTGAACGAATTTTCGGAAAGCGCAAATTTACCGAGCCTGTCAAAGCTGTCAGCAATAGCAAGAAAAACCTGGCAGAAAAGACACTGAATCCTGTAAGTGAAGAATTGGATGTAAAATCTCCGGATGAAGCATGAATGAATCCAAGTGGGAAATACTGAATAAGATCAGGGCTACATCACAGCGCAGACGGGGTTTACAGCTCGTTGAGCCTGATTTCAGTAGGGATATTTATTTTCCATCAACAGAATCAAATGCCGGGAAATTTAAAGAAGAACTGGAGCTAGTCAATGGCCGTTGTTTCCTGTGTGAAAACAATGATGATCTTAACCGGCAGATCAGCCGTTTCATTGAATCAAACGGGTGGGATTCTGTTTTTTGCAGGGATGAACATCTGACATCTGTTCTGTCTTCCGTTTCGCATTTGTTTACCAGCGATGAAGCCAGGTTCAGGGAGATGAATGTGGCTGTTACAGCCTGTGAATTTGCTGTTGCACGAACGGGTAGCATCATGGTGAGTCCGGCATTGACGAATGGCAGGAGGCTGAATGTATTTCCCCCGGTTCACATAGTTATATGTTATTATTCCCAGATGGTATATGATCTGGCAGATGCATATAATGCAATAACAGCAAAGTACGCCGGCCGTCTCCCTTCGATGATTTCGCTGATCACAGGTCCCAGCCGTACGGCAGATATTGAAAAAACACTGATTCTGGGCGCCCACGGGCCGAAAGAACTGATCGTTTTTCTTATGAAAGATTAGAAAATATTTATTTGCTTAATAAAGTTGAGTAAGTTATCTTATGTGCTTGATTATTATTATATTAAATTATTTCTCATACCCACCCCTTTGTCCCCTCCCTGCTGGCAGGGAGGGGATTGACCGCTCTGTTATTTGCCCGAAATAAAAGGGGATCCGTTCCCCTCCTTGCTCGCAGGGAGGGGTCAGGGGTGGGTAAAAAAAGAACATATCAATGACATTAACTTAGAAAAATTCAAGACAGTAATTAATTTATTTCAATGGATAATATTGATAAAATAATGATCTATTCCTCTGATCAGTACCACCAGGCTCTGATCGTTCAGGAAATTCTTGCAGAAAATAATATAGAAGCCGGTATTGTAAACAGAAAAGATTCTTCCTTCCTCACCGGCGAGGTAGAAGTGTATGTGAACCCGGAAGATGAAGAAAAAGCAAAGGCACTGGTGGAGAATTTGTAATTAATCAGACTCCTTTGAATAACTTTACCACACGTACATTAACGGGATTCCTGTTTGTTGTCATACTGATCGGTTCGATACTTCTCAGCCCATATGCTTTTCTTGTTGTATTTTTAGCCATTACGGTTGGAACCCTGGTTGAATTCTACCGGCTTGCCGGCAATGAAAGGATCAAAGTCCAGGCTGGTTACGGCATTGCATGCGGCAGTTTGATGTTCGTCCTGAGCTTTCTTACTTCCTACGCCCTGATCCCACAAAAATACCTCTTGCTGATATTGCCTGCTGTTTTCCTGGTTCCGGTTATCGAACTGTTCCGGGAGAAAGAAGATCCGTTTGGCAATATTGCCTGGACTATTCTCGGATTGTTTTATGTTGCCGGACCTTTATCATTGCTTAGTTATATCAGGTTTCATACCGGCATCGGCGGTATTCTTATGGGTTACTTTATCATCATCTGGTCTTACGATTCGTTTGCTTATCTCACAGGTATCACTTTTGGAAGACATCGTTTATTTGAACGCATTTCACCTAAAAAATCCTGGGAAGGCGCTATCGGAGGAGTGATTATCACGCTTGGCTTATTATGGCCTGTCTCGCTTTTATTTACTGAACTCAGTTTTGTTCAATGGCTTGCACTTGCCATTATCATTTTTATTACCTGTACCCTTGGCGACCTGGCTGAATCGCTTTTCAAGCGAAGTATCGGGATCAAGGATTCCGGCAGCCTGTTCCCTGGTCATGGTGGTTTTCTTGACAGGTTTGATGCAGTTTTATTATCTTCGCCGTTTGTTTTTACTTATCTGCAGTTATTCTGCTGATATTGTGAAAATAGTCTCTTAAAACAAAATTTACCGGAATGTTGTCTTTTGATTCGTAAATCGTAATTCGTCATTCGTAAATTGATTCTCCGGAAAGGGTTTTTCTTTGATTGAAAAATTTAGTTACTGATATGGGAATTCATAAAGAAGGATTCGGGATTTTAACGGGATTGTATGTTATCCTGTTAATATCAAATATTTGCTTATTTCTCTGGTGTCCTTACCTCGCAATAAATTATCTGTTCCTGGCAGGTTCATTGTTCCTTGTCGTTTTTATTACACGATTTTTTCGTTCACCGAAACGGGTTCCCGTGATATCAGAAAATGAAGTGATTTCCCCGGCTGACGGCCAGATTGTCAATATCGAGGAAGTGGTTGAAAATGAATACTTCAAAGACAAGCGCATGCTGGTTTCAATATTCATGTCGGCACATAATGTTCATGTAAACTGGTATCCCATCGGCGGGATCATCAGTTATTTCAGGTATCACCCGGGAAAGTATCTTGTGGCCAGGCTTCCCAAGTCTTCAGAGAAAAACGAACGCACCTCCATTGTGATCCGGAATAATAAGGGACAGGAAATACTGCTGAGGCAGATAGCAGGTTATGTTGCCCGCCGCATTGTGTCATATGCCGCGGAAGGCAGCGAGGTCAGCCAATGCGGGCAGCTTGGTTTTATTAAGTTCGGATCACGCATCGATCTCTTCCTCCCGATGAATACAAAGATTAAAGTTACCTTACACCAAAAAGTAACCGGGACACAAACGGTGATAGCTGAGATTTCCTGATTTATTCTTGTTTAACTTTTGGAATTCCTGACTACAATCATTATATTTGTAAAAATAGCTGGTAAATAAATTCCCGGTTATTTACAAATTAAAAAATTTAGTCATGAAAAAAGTTTTATTCTTTCTCTTTGCATTTGTGCTTTTGGGTGTAAATGATATGATTTATGCTCAATCATGGCATAATTTTAGTTCTTCTAATTCAGGATTAGTAGACAACTGTATCATGACAATTGCACACGATGTTCATGACAACGTGTGGGTTGGAATGGGTACTGGTTCGGTTGGAACAGGCATTAATAAATTTGACGGAACGACTTGGACATTTTACGATTCGACAAACAGTGGTCTGTCAAGTAATGCGATAAATAAAATCGTAGCAGATTCTGTTGGAAACATCTGGGTGATTTTTTGGGGAGGATTTGAAACAAGTGTCTTAAATTTGACCAAGTTCGATGGAACCACGTGGACAAGTTATGACACATCTAACTCAAATATACCTCAGAACGGTATTTCTGATATTTTTGTCGACAAATTGAATAATGTCTGGTTGACAACGAGTTACGGTGTTTCTAAATTCGATGGTAACACTTTTACTAACTATCGTCTTGACACGATGCATATCAGTGCTTTTAAAATTTATGTAGAAGATTCTACGAACATTTGGCTTGCATATGATGATTCCTATGGAACGGCGACAGGAATTGCTCGTTTTGATCCGTACACGCATGAAATTGACACATTTACGAAGGCAAATTCAAACCTTCCAAGCTGTTATGTCTCTAGTTTTGATATGGACAGTGAAGGTCAGTTGTGGATTTCATTCAGTTACGATTTTCAATGTGACAGTGTAGCTTATTATGGAGGAGTTGCAACTTTCGACGGTTCTGTTTTTAATTGTATGCCACCTATTTTTGAAGCAGATGTGCAGAAGCTGACAATAGACACGTGTGACAATGTGTGGATTTCTACACGATGCGACGGATTGTTCAGGTACAATGGATATATTTGGGGGTTGATTCAAGGACCGCCGACTACCGGCGGATGTTCATTTGCAGTGTCTATTGACAGATACAATTACGTTTGGTACACTGAAATTTATTCAGGTATATGGACTAACAATCCTGCTTATTTGAAAATTAACGAAGATATCGAAAAAGTCGTTAAAATCTCCCCAAATCCTGCAAAAAATCAAATTGCAATCTCTGGAATTGAAAATCCAAAAGTTGAAATGTTCTCAATTACCGGTCAGAGCGTAATGCAAAGCAGGGGAAATAAAATCAACATCTGCTCTTTGCCTTCGGGCGTGTATTTCCTCAGGATCAATAACAATCCCGGGATGAAGAAGATAATCAAAATTTAATCTGTCTTTGCTAAAAATTTATTGAAAGCCACTGCGACTTGCTCCGGTGGCTTTTTCTTTGGTATGATTACAATTCTGATAATTGTTTCTACCGATACCCCGTCCCTACGGGACAAACAAAATCGTGGGGATACATTGTTTCTACCGATACCCTGTTCCTATGGGACGGCATCCATCGCAAAATCAATCATTTGTCAGTTAAAATAAATTGATATTCGTCAACAGGGGAATCTAACTAGATTATTAAACCTGTCAAAATTCAGACTATTTGTCTAAACATACATTGAGCAATGTGCCGTAGGCACAAGGTATCGGTAGAAAACACAACTACATCAAAAATACCGTGCCTTAGGTACGGAGTATTCAAACCGATACCCCGTCCCTACGGGACGGCATCCATCGCAAAATCAATCATTTGTCAGTTAAAATAAATTGATATTCGTCAATAGGGGAATCTAACTAGATTATTAAACCTGTCAAAATTCGGCCTATTTGTCTAAACATACATTGCGCAATGTGCCGTAGGCACAAGGTATCGGTAGAAAACACAACCACATCAAAAATGCCGTGCCTTAGGTACGGAGTATTCAAACCGATA
>JAPLDU010000053.1:0-1048 GCA_026391255.1 Bacteroidia bacterium
CGTGCGTCCCTACCGGAATATCCCCGCAATTCATTTATTCGTTTTGTTGTAACCGATTTAAAACCTGCCACAAATGACGAAACGGATTTTGGGGGACGGTATGCAATACCGGTTGGTTGTAGGGACGCACGGCCGTGCGTCCCTACAACCGTCCCATCAATAAAAACAATGGCATGCAAATGATTCGGCATGATCACCCATTCGTCACAAAATAATTCATCCCGGATTTCAAATGATTTTACCCATTCGTCATGTACAATCTGACCCATATCCGATAGTTTCATCACACCATACTTTATTTTCCCAAATAAACATTCACGGTTTTGGGTGCAAAGAGTAATAAAATAAGCTCCATTCTGAGAATAATCCCAATCTTTCAATCGTGCTGATTCTGAACGATATTTGTTTCTGTACAGAGACATTTTCGAATCACATAAGTAGTTCTGCAATTTAACGAACAAAAATATTTACAAGTATGAAAGATAGAAATAATTCAATTCATAGTAATGGTTAATTCAAAACACGGACATAGAAACAATATATTAATTTTTCATGAATTTCGGAAAGGCTTTATTAGAACAATGTGTAAAGTTTGGTCCCTTGCAGATGAATGACAATAATCAATAAAAAATCCAGGGAAGAACCTGATTCCGGTTTCTGATCTTTTAAAAGAATTACCGATATCAGAGAGTGTTCCCTGGATTTTATTTGTTTGAAAATGTCTGTTACATGGAAACTGCCGGAGGAGCCGGTTCATCCGGACTTCCTGCATTTTTAACCGGTATCCATATCAGCGCAAGAGCAATAATAATAAGGATCACGAAGCTCAGCACATAAAACAAGGTAGAAGGGTTGGCAAATATCTGAAGTATCTTCATTTCAGCGATCTTGAAAGGTGCAAAGGCGAGACCCGTAAGAGCCTCCCCGGCAATAAATCCTGCGGCTATTAGTATTCCCACATTTTCGACTCTTGCTTTCTGGGCATCGTTAAATCCTTTTTTCTTAGTCACGATATCAACGATTCCTTTAATGATACCACCAATGAAAA
>JAPLDU010000053.1:1091-22076 GCA_026391255.1 Bacteroidia bacterium
GAAAGTGGTTTCGAGCGGAAGATACATACCGACGCATACGAGCATCGGGCTGCGTACCTGCATCATGATAAAAGCTGTACCCATTAGCATTCCGATGAGGATAAGCGGCCAGGCCATCTGACCTCCGACAATACCTTTAGCAAGCATTGACATAAGTCCTGCCTGGGGAGCCGAAAGTTTTGGACTGCCAAAACCACCATCATAACCATTCATATGACCCTGGGCAATATCGGCCTGGTTCAGGAAATTCAAGACTAAGAACATAACTGCACCGGACAAAATAACCCCGATGATATCGCCGATCTGCATACGCCAGGGAGTACCACCAAGGATATGCCCCGCTTTCAGGTCCTGTAACATTTCACCGGCGACAGCAGCGCTCACACAAACAATGGCTGCAACACCCAACACTGCGGCAACACCCGGATCACCCCTGACTCCAAGCAGTACCATGATCAGGGCAGTAACCACAAGAGCAGTAAGTGTAAGTCCGCTGATCGGGTTATTTGATGAACCCATGATCCCGACTAAGTATCCTGAGATAGCTGCAAAGAAAAATGCAAGAATGATCATGACCGTGGATGCCACAAATGCAACCAGTGCACTGGTTTGGAAAATGAAAAATGTAATACAGAAAGTCAGAACGGCTACTGCAAGAATTCCAACCACAATCCACATAAATTTAAGGTCTTTCTCAGTACGTTCGATTGTAACCTGCTGGCCTGATGCAGCTTTTTTCACATCACTGATTGAACGGCCAATACCGGTTGCAAGACTTTTGCGCATTTTGTAAAGCGTAAAACCTGCACCCATCAGCATACCACCGATAGCAATGGGTTTCACGATATAACGCCAGATAGCATACATCTGGAAAACAGAATCACTGGCTTTTGCAAGACCTTCCTGAGGATTGGCGGCCAGTTTATGTGAAAACAGGTAATTTCCCCAGTCGTTCAGAAATGCTGCATCCATAAAAGGACTGAGGAAATAAAGGATAATGGGAGTAAGCAGTCCCCATGCAAGAAGACCGCCGCTGAAGTTGAGAGCTCCCAGCCTGGGTCCTATGATGTAGCCAACGCCCATGTATGCGGGGCTTATACCCGGTGAACTGATTAATATGCCACCTTTCCCGGCAATGGGAGTACCGGTGATGGTATGCTTTGCAAACGCATAAAAATGTTCCATGGTATCGGCAAAAAGTTTGAATTCAGCAAGGGCTTTGATCAAAGCGCCACCGATCATTGCACCAAATAAAAATTTAGATCCACTGCCCGATTTACGCCCGGTTTTGTGAATCTCAGATGCAGCCACCGATTCGGGGAAAGGAAGTTCGGCATCCTCGACCATAACACGGCGAAGTAAGGCCACAAACATGATACCCAGCACACCACCGGCAATAAGAATAAGTGATGAGGTAATGTAATGACCGGGAGTGAAAAAAGGATTCCATAATCCCGAGATAAAGAATGCCGGTAATGTAAAGATAGCGCCTGCAGCGACTGATTCGCCAATGCTACCAACAGTACGGGCAAAGTTCTCTTCCAGAACCGTACCTTTCATCATTTTAAGTACTGCCATACCGATAACAGCAGCAGGATATGTTGCAGCAATGGTCATACCCGCTTTAAGACCCAGGTAGGCATTGGCAGCACCCAGAATCACCGCCAGCACCAGACCGATGACCAGCGCCCTTACCGTAAACTCAGCCATGTTTGTCTCAGCCGAAACAAATGGCACAAATTTTTTCTGTTCAGACATATTTAATGAGTTTTAATTATAAAAAATAAAGTCCGAAATAAAGAAATATTTGCATCCAATCAAAACAATTAGAAGATTTGAAAATTTGAAAATTTAAAAATTAAGCCGTTTAATTCTCTGATTATCAAGTCATCCAGCCAAGATAGTGTTATTAAATAAATAGCTGAGATATAGAGCTTTAGCTCAAATATAATAATAAATAATTACATATTAATACCGATTGAAGATTCGTAATTTTTGTCCAATTATTTAAAAGAGGATGTTCATTAGTCATAATTTGTATCATTGTTCCCATTTTCAAATTTTCAAATTAGCACATTATCAAATTTTAGTTTCCCAGGTTCTTCCTGATTTCTGTCCAATGACTGATGCCTAATTTTGCACCTGTCACTTCAATCACCTTTCCGGCCAGTAATGAACCAATAGCGCCACATTGTTCAAGCGGCAAATCGCAGATCATTCCATAAATAAACCCTGCAGCATAAAGATCGCCGGCGCCAGTGGTATCAATAGGAATGGCCTGTATGGCGGGTACTTTGAAAATTCGCTTTTCATGAGTGATCAGGGAGCCGTTTTTCCCTGTTTTCACCACTGCCATATTGCACATACTGCCAAACACCGGTAAAGCATCATCAGGTAGCAGTCCCGTAAATGCACGGGCTTCATCTTCATTGGCAAAAACAATATCCACCAGGTTGGCAGTGAACCATTTCAGGAAATCAAGATTGGCTTCCACCACGTTATAACTGGCCAGGTCAAGACATATTTTCAGCTCTGCACCCCGGGCTGTTTCTGCTGCTTTAATGATCAGATCATGATTCTGAACTAAGTAACCTTCCATGTATAAGTAATGGTAATCATTAAACAATGAAGCGGCAATATCATCCGCTGTAAGTTCGGCAGCAGCGCCAAGGTAGGTGGCAAAAGTTCTTTCGGAATCAGGACTGATAAGTGCAATGGCTTTCCCGGTGCCTGAAGAACCGGTAAGCATCAAGGGACTGATTCCGGCAGAAGCAAGATCATCCCTGAAAAACCTACCATATTCATCCTTACCTGTCTTGCCGATAAATGCGGTTTCAATACCCAGATTTGCCAGTCCATGAATAGTATTGGCGGCTGATCCACCTGAGGATAATTCGGTCTTCAAATGGGAAGTCTGACGGATAATATCATCCGACGTTTCTTTATTTACTAATTGCATACTGGCCTTGGGCAGACCAAGCGTATTAAGGATTTCATCATTCTCGAGCCTGGTCATGATATCCACCAGCGCATTTCCGATTCCAATTACTTTTTTCATTTTACAATCCATGCATATTAACCAAATTTGAACGAGCCAGAACCAAACGAGAAATCACAAATCTCAAAATACAAATAACAAATAAATATCAATCAACAAAATGACAAATTCAAAGTAGTTTGTCTTGTATTTGAAATTTTGTCCGCCGCGGCGGATTGTATATTATTTGTTTTTTGTGATTTGTTGTTTGGAATTTTTTGCCAAAACGCTTCAAGATTTCAAAAATAAGATATTAAAGTCATTTCCCGGCATTTGCAACATCTCTGATACATCGAACCGAGAATCCATAACTTTTTAAATAAAAATAATGAGATAGGTAGTCAGTGTTGTCAAATATTTTATAGAACCAACTTGAAAAACCGGTATATTCAGTCGAGGTCCAGAAGTAAGCTATTTTTCCTTCCCTGATATAATTACCCTTTGGTCCACCGCGTCTGCCCCCGGGGAGGGCATTAAACCCGCATGTAACCGAATCTACAAGTTTCCCGGGAAATGAAGCTGCTTTTAAAATATCACCGGCAACATCTCTTCCCCCAATATATTCAACCATTTCATTCCATTCAAGATCTGAAGGAATATGCCAACCCTCAGGGCATATTCCCCGGGATTTTTCTTCTTTTCTGTATTGCATGGCTTCATCCCATTGGTACAAACCGCCATACCTATCGCAGGCATTACTGTCATTTTCATAACAAAATTTTTCAATGATGTTATTATCAGTCTGTTCATTGGTCTGATTATTTGTTCCTTTCTTTGATAAAATCTTTGTGCCAATATTCAGGTTTTCGGCCATCCAGCATCTGCCATCCAGCCTGACTGTCTTATATTTCCTTCCGTCACGCGAGTCTGTTATTGGTTCACCGCATTTCCAGATAATAGAATCATGTCTGAGAATTACCTGCAATTTTTCCTGAACGGATATATTATCCACAAATTGAATATGATCTCCCGGTACCGGTTTATCTGATATGAACTTCTTTAGACCACTCCTGTCCGGATTTAAATTGATCTTATATGTTCCCGGCAATGAATCATTATTGACCTGGGTAATTCCCTTAAATGCCATGAATAATAAGGAAATTATCAGGAATAATACAATGATGAAAGTTTGTTTAGAGTATATTGTTCTCATTTTTCAAACACCTGACGTGCAGAGCATATTTTTTATAAATATTATATCTGTCGATATATGGAGTATTGTAATACAGGATATATGCCCAGCCGTAATCATTTTCATAAGGAGTTGATGACCAAAAATTGGTAAAATAATTTTTTTCGGTGAATTGTACTTTTCGTGCTACCACCATACGTCCTGTTCCGAGTGCAGTAAAACCGGTTGAATTATCAGCCCCGGTATTAGGGTCATTCCATTCGGTTTTACCTTTCAGATGTCCACCTGCTTCAAGATATCCTCCTGAAGATGCGATCAGGTCATGCCATTCCTTCGCTGCCGGGATATGCCATCCATCGGGGCAAATTCCCTGGCAACTCTCCGACCTGGTATATTGCATCATTTCGTCCCACTGAAATAATGCTCCGTATTTGTTGCAATTCAATGAATCGTTATCAAAACAGAATTTTTCCAGTATGCCGTTATCCTTTGAGAAATTAGCAGTATCTTTAATATTTTCATTTGTATTCAACATCTTGCCAATATTCAGATTTTCAGCCATCCAGCATTGTTTTCCTATCAGAACAGTTTTGTAATTCTTACCATTGCGCTTGTCATAAAGGAAAGTACCGCATCCCTTATTATCTGTTCTATTTTGATTAGTCTGAGAATGACAAACTGACATACAAACCATAATAATACAAGTGATTGAGTAAAATTTTAACATCTCAGCAATAGTTTGATAAACTCATCTCCCTGGATATGGCCAAATATACCTTTTTTGCAGGTTTCTTCATTGTATCCGGTAACATTGTCGGGTGTCATTCCGGGATGGAATATTACAAAAGGTACGGCATCATGCGTGTGTGTTTTAAGGGCACAGGGTGTAGGATGATCAGGCAGCAGGGCAATAGCAACGGGTTCATCCATTCGTGCAGTTTCTTCCATGATATATTTGACTACCCTTGAATCAAGATATTCAATGGTTTTTGTCTTCAGTTCAGCATTTCCTTCGTGACCTGCTTCATCGCTTGCTTCTATATGCAGATAAACCAGGTCACAGTCCTTAAGCGCTTCAACGGCTGCCCTTGCCTTGCCTTCGTAATTGGTATTATAGAGACCGGTTGCTCCTTCAACCTTTACTATCTTCATTCCTGCATAAATACCAATGCCGTATAACAAATCAACGGCGGATATCATTGCACCGCTGATTCCGTAAAGTTCCTGTAAGGTTTTCATCCGGGGTTTATTACCGGGGGACCAGGGCCAGATGGAATTTGCAGGATCCTTGCCCCTGCTGATGCGGTCAAGATTGATAGGATGATTTTTTAATAATTCCTGTGATTTTAAAATCAGATTATTAAGCATATCTGTCATTCCTCCATCCGGTCCTTTGCTTTTTACCAGCACATCCCTGAACGGAGTACCAATGACATCGTGCGGAGGGGTGCATTGAATGTTATTCAGTCCGTTACTTACCACCAGCAAATGCCTGTAACTCACTCCCGGGTAAAATTTAACCGTTTCATCAGATAATTCCCTGTTGAGAAACTCAATCAACTGAGCAGCTTCTTCATTGGATATATGTCCTGCCGAGTGATTCTTTATTTTTTCATTTTCAATACATATCAGGTTGCAACGCATGGCCAGGTCGGTATCATTCAGTATCACGCCCATGCTGGCTGCTTCGAGCACTCCTCTTCCCTGGAACACCTCTCTTACATTGTAACCAAGAACGGCCATATTGGCGATTTCACTACCCGGAGGCATATCAGGGGGCACTGTTGAGTACATTCCGCAACGACCCATGGCAGTGAGCCTGTCAATATTGGGTTTGTATGCCGCCATCAGCGGGGTTTTGTTGCCAAGACTTTCAATGGGCAGGTCTGACATGCCATCACCTAAGATTATTATGTATTTCATTTTGCAAAATAAGTAAAATCAGAATGATCAACTTTAAACGGTCATCATTGTTAATTAGTTCGTAAAAGTAATGATTTGAAAATATGATAATGTGGTAATGTGTTAATATGACAATGTGTTAATGTTCGTTTATTTGTTTATTTGATTATCCGATTGTTCAAATGTTCGTTGTTTGTTTGCATTTTCAAATTTTCAAATCCTCAAATTTTCAAATTATTAGAAATTAGGACTAATTTTGTATTGTTTTCAATGATGTCGGGAGAATACATTAATAAGCATCTTAAATCCCTCGAATGTATGAGTTTCCAAAAGATTTCGCCCATACAGGGCTTTTTGTTGTCAGGAATATTTTTCTACATAGATTTCACCCCTGACGGGGTTTATCTGACACATCAAAACCTTAATCCCGTAGGGATGGAATCTTTGTAGAGAGAAATAAATTGAGGCAATTAAGTCACGTAGTGACGACATATAAATTTAACCGGGCAATAATGATTTGTTTTCAAAGAAAAGAAAAATTATACAACTAAAAATGAAAACCGGGAAGTTTCTTACAGGTGTGGCTTTTCTGATAGCTTTAGCAGTAATACTTTTACTTGCGGAACAAGGACTGAAACCGTCTAAAACTGCGGTTCGGGTTACTCGGGAAGAAGAAAAAGATGCTCCAAATGATGAATTTTTCATGGTCAGGTCGTATCCTGATAAAACCTTTAATGCCGGCGCTTACATGGATGCCATCGGACAGGCAAAGCAGGATATTGAAATGAAAAGCATTAGTACTGCTTCCTCTGCCCAGTGGACAGTAGAAGGTCCGGAAAATATCTGTGGCCGCATCAATTGCATAGCTGTTGATCCTCTTCATCATGATACAATTTACGTGGGAACTGCTTCAGGCGGCATTTTCAAAACCACAGACGGCGGACTTGACTGGTTTCCTGTTTTCGACAACCAGCCTTACCTGGCAATATCTGATATTATTTTTGATCCTTTCGACGATGAAACTTTGTATGTAGGAACAGGTGATGCCAATATTTCAGGATATCCGTTTATCGGCGACGGGGTTTATAAGACTACCGATGGCGGTCAGACCTGGACTCACCTGGGATTGACTCAGCAATCCATCATCCCGAGGATTGTACTTGACAGGAAAAACCCGGCCGAGATGTATGCAGCCGCCATGGGTATTCCTTTCCAGCCAAGCGCTAACCGCGGATTGTACAAGACTACCGATGGAGGACAGAACTGGAACCAGGTGCTGAGCATTTATACCAACGGAGGCATTATTACTTCAGGATCAACGGATGCGGGCATTACCGACCTGCTGATCGACCCGTCCGATCACAATGTTTTATATGCTGCCGGATGGAACAGGATCAGGACTAACTCAGTCAGCGTGGTCACAGGAAATGCTGCAAGAATTTATAAAAGCACTAACGGAGGAACGAGCTGGACCATGCTGGGCGGTGGATTGCCTATCGGAATCTATTCACGTATCGGCCTTTGGATGTCAGCATTAAACCATAACGTGATATTTGCCGAATACGTCAATACATCGCTTGACCTTGATTCTGTTTATAAAACCAGCGACGGCGGCCTTACCTGGACAACCATTCCCATCAGTACTCTGCCATACGGGATATTAGGTGAATTCGGATGGTATTTCGGACAGATTAGAACCAATCCCTGGAATGATAACGAAATATGGCTTCTCGGGGTCGATCTTTATAAAACCACTGATGGCGGAAATACCTGGAATATGGCAGGACCAGGCTGGTACAACTATGAATTTCATGCAGATAAACACGACCTGGTTTTTCTTGACAGCCTGACCTTATTGTGTGCCACTGATGGCGGCTTGTACAAAAGTACTGATGGCGGCAATAGCTGGTCAGCCCTCGGGAATATTCCCAACGGGCAATTGTACCATGTGACCTGTGACTGGTATGTTCCGGGACTCTACTGCGCTGGTGCACAGGATAACGGTACCATCTGCGGCAATTCATCTACGGCATGGACAATGTTATTTGGCGGTGATGGCTTTCAGACCTATTTCGATTATTTCAATTCCGGGGTTATGTATGCCGAATCTCAGAACGGCGCTTTATATTACCAGCTGAACAATATCTGGCAGTATTTCGGAACCGGGATCAACAGTAACGACAGGCGTAGCTGGGATATGCCGCTTGCCATGAGCAGGGTAACATCAGGCGTGTTCTATACCGGCACTTACAGGGTTTATAAAAACAACACAGCTCCGGCCGGGCAATGGGCAAACCTCAGCAATGACCTGACCAGCGGGGTGATGTCCACCTTTCATGTCATCACGACCCTGGATGAGTCATCACTCAATAATTCGGTGCTGTATGCCGGAACCAGCGACGGCTATGTATGGCGAAGCCTGAATAGTGGTGCCACCTGGACAAATATTTCATCCGGCCTGCCAACACGTTATGTAACCTCGGTGAAAGCATCGCCAAACACCGTGAATACTGTATTTGTGGCACATTCAGGTTACAGGGACGATGATTTTATTCCCCACATCCACAAATCACTGAACAACGGAACCACCTGGACTGATATATCGGGTGATCTGCCCCAACTGGCAATCAATAATATTCTGCTTATCGGCGGTTATTCTGACAACCTTGTCATTGTTGGTACTGACGGTGGTGTTTATCTTACTGAAAACGGAGGTACCAACTGGCAGAGAGTAGGTTCCAACATGCCGATTGTCGCTGTGTATGACGTGGAATATGAACCTGCAACAGGTAAGATCATTGCCGGAACCTACGGCCGCTCGGTCATGTCGGTATCCCTCAATGATATTGTTACCATCACCAATAATCCCCTGGTTGAAAAACAAGCACAGATGAAAGTATATCCCAGCCTGGCAACCGACCATGTTAATGTTGAGATGGACAGCCCAAAACCGCAGATATTATCCCTGATAAATTCCGATGGCAAGATGATCATGCAGACTAACATCAGCCAGGGTAAGGCTGTGCTTGATGTGCATGATATAAAGCCGGGTGTTTATTTTATTAAATCATCTGAAACAAATGCTACCGCGAGGATTGTGGTGATGCATAAATAATTAGTCTGAACTGTGATTTGTGTGATTAATTTGATTATCATGAAAACATATTATTGTCAATCATGATAATCAAAAAAATCACAGTTCAGACTACCTGCAAACCACCACTTTCTTAGTTATTACTTCATTTCCGGAAATAATCCGGATAAAGTATATCCCGCTTTCCGGCAGGGTGATATTCAGGCTCGTTTGGCTATTGAACTCAACTTTATTCAGGGTTTGGCCAGTAGAATTAATAACCTGAACCTGTCCCGAAACAGGTAATCCGGTGATGCTTATTTTACCGGTTGATGGATTTGGGTAAATTTTCAGTGTATTTTCTGATTCAGGTAATTTTATACTGTTTATGGTTGAGGAAAGTTTGGCAAGGAAAACATCAGTATAATTATAATCATAATTTGTATAAGGATTTACCAATGTATCATTTCCAAAAATAATAGTGTCATTTAATATTCCAACTAAATATATATTACCAACCTGGTCGAATGTCATTTTTGAATTCACATACTCATCATTTAAATTTACATTATTGCTATTTGTATGCTTTCCCCATAACAGGTTACCTTCAGGATTGAATTTAAGAATAAATAAACCGGAATCAACAGCGTTAAAATTATCAATTGTAAATGAAGTACTTTTTGACCATCCTGTTACATAAATATTGTTATTTATATCGGGTATAATATCTGTACAAAAATCATTATTGCCACCGCCAAAGTTTCTGGCCCATAAAATATTCCCCAATGAATTATACTTAATAATTATAGCATCTAAACCCCCATTCCCGATTAAGGTATCATTACCAACAACTACAGTATCAATATTATAACTTGAACTTCCTGCAACATATAAATTTCCATTCATATCCGCTGATATATCATTAATTTTTGTAGCTCCTCCGGGATCGACAGCCCATAGAACATCTCCGGAAGAATTATACTTAACGATAAAATAATTATCAAAGACAAATGGAGTACCGTTGAGAAACAGTGTTTGATTGCCAACAACAACTGAATCACCATAAAACTGTCCTGCAGCAAAAACATTATTACAATTATCAACAAATAAACTAATCCCGTAATTTGAATCATCAGCATTAACACCTTTTGTCCAGATGAAATTTCCATCAGGATCAAGCTTGGAAATAAAATAATTAAAACCACCGTATCCTGTTTGTGGTAACAGAGTATCGGTACCACTTATCAAATCACCACAACAAATTGTGCCCGTGATATAAATATTGCCTTCGTTGTCAGATGCAATAGCATTGGCAGTATTGTCCGCCAATGGAGCAATTGTATGGGCTTCTTTTGCCCAAATTACGTTTCCGGAAGAATCATATTTTGCAATAAAAATATCTTCATCATTTTCATTTATTAAGGTAATACTATCAAAAGAAATCGGGTGCAAACCAAATATACCTGTAATATAAATATTTGCATAACTATCAGTTGTGATTCCCGACACATAGTTCGGACCAATCCCAACAGCGCTTTTTGCCCAGACAAAATGGCCCGTTGGAGAATATTTTGCAATGAAAATATCTTTGTAGGTAATATTTTCATTATATAAAGTGTCATTTCCAAAAATAATCCAGGGACCTTCGAAATTTCCTGTAATATAGATGTTGCCGCTATTATCAGTAATAACACCTTGTGGACTGACTAAACTATGTTTGCCCTGAATACTTCTGGCCCACAACCAATCGGGAGATTGTGCATATAAACCTGAACAAAGGAGGCAGCACCCGATAATGAGCATCCACTTTAAGCTGAAATGCAGTGTTTTCATCGTTTTGATTATTACTGATTGTCAAAACATAAAACCCAAAGTTACGCATAATTTTCTTTGCTTTTCGAAAAATCACGGGTATGTACCCCAGGGCAAGCCCTGGACCCAAAGTTCCGCAGCAGAGCTACAGGGTATTTACAAATAAAAATTGTAATTTTGCGAAAAATAATTATGAATAAAAGAACATTAATATTGAAAGACTTAAAAAATCAATTAACGGATTATTTCGGAAATGATTTGATTAATATTTATTTATTCGGTTCTCAGGCTAAAAATAACGGGGCTCAGGATTCAGACTATGATATATTAATTCTTTTAAAAACAAAAAAAAACCGGGGAACCCGGGATAAAGTGATAGATATATGTTATGATATTGACTTAAAGCACAATATCCTTATTGATCCACATATATTATCAGAGGAAGAATTAACTACTATCAGAGGGAAACAACCAATATTTACCAATGCAATATTAAATGGGATCAGTGTATAACATTAAATTCAGAAGACAGAAATAAACTTATTTAATAGTGCTTGTCTTTAAAGTCATTCTTTTTAAATTTATGAAGTAATTGCAATCATCTGATTTAATGATAACATCAAAAATCTAAAATCGTTAATCGATATTCGTCAATCAAAATATTGAATATTATGGACAGGCTCTAATTAGCTAATCTAAGGTTCAGATTATATAAGTTGTGAAAAATTCATGAGCCGGTACTAATTCTATTGTTTTATTATCAACTTCCATGTTGTCTTTTTGGTTATTGGTAACAATAATTCCAGTCTTTAAATCGAAAAAATGCATTGCCTCGCTTACACCACTCAATTCCCTGTCCATATTTTCCTGATTAATTTGTTCACATACCTGTATAAGTACCTGACATTTATTCTGATAGAATAATACAAAATCGCATTCCCTTTTTTCCCTGTAATAGGATAATGAATAATTTTTCTGACGCAGGAATAGGTACACCGCATTTTCCAACAGACGTCCTTTATCTTTGGTAAAGCTGAGTGTATTTGTTGTTACCAGGCCATTATCAACAGCATAGACTTTTCTTGGGTTTACGGCGCTGTTTTTTGCAGACCAACTGAACCTGGGCAGGAAAAAAATAAGGTAGCAGTCTTCAAGCCATGACAGATAATCAGATACTGTCCCTGCAGAACCAACATTAAAGGCTTTTTTCATGCTGTTATATGTTACTTCTTTTCCAATGTTTGAAACAAGGAAAAGAGCCATGTTCATAAGGATTCCTGTATTCCTGATTCCATAGCGTATTGCAATATCTCTTAAAACAATATCTTTCAGAAGGTTTTGCAGAACTTCCGGATTTCCTGATGCAAGATATTCAGGGATTCCGCCGTTTTGTAGATAGATAGCTAATGAACGGGGATCATTTTCCATCTTCTTATAAAGTAAAAACTCAAGATAAGAAAAGGGAAACAATTCATGCCGTATATGACGCCCGGTGAGCCTTGTGCCCAATTCTTTACTCAGAAGAGATGCATTTGAACCGGTAATATAAACCTTTTCTCCCCTGTCGTGCAACTGACGCACGAAAATTTCCCAGGAGGCTACATTTTGAATTTCATCAAAAAAATAGGCATCCCGGCTTTTTCCCATTATTTCGTCTAATTTCTGGAAATCTTTAACATTAAAACCATACACTCTTGAATCTTCAAAATTGAAATAAGAAGCATTTGTATAACAAGTACTAAGAATCTGTTTCATCAGGGTGCTTTTACCACATCGCCTGATACCTGATATGACCTCGATATGACCCTTTTCCGGTTTATATTTCTGAAGATAATTTCTCACAATATCTGATTTGTTGATCTTCAGGTAAGCCTTTTGCGCCAACCATGCCTGTTCTATATCAGTTTTCAGAACCATATTTTCGAATTAGTTTTCGTTACAAAAATACAATTCTTTACTTTAGTAACATAAACTATTTTGCTAAAAAATATCTGAACTGTGATTCTTTTGATTTTCATGATTACCATGATTGACAATAATATGTTTTCATGACAATCAAATTAATCACACAAATCATAGTTCAGACTACCTGCAAACCACCACTTTCTTTGTTACTACTTCATTTCCTGAAATAATCCGGATAAAGTATATCCCGCTTTCCGACAGGGTGATGTTCAGGCTTGACTGGCTTTTGAAATCAACTTTTTTCAGGGTTTGGCCGGTGGAATTGATGACCTGAAGTTGACCTGAAACAGGCAAATTGGTGATATTTACCTTACCGGTTGAGGGGTTTGGGAAAACTATAACAGAATTATCTGTTTCAGGTAATTTGATACTGTTTACAGTTGAGGATAGTTTTGCAAGAAAATTATCAGTAAATTCTGCTGAAATATTATGCAAAGTATCATTCCCGACTATTATAAATGACCCTGAGTATCCCCCGGTAATATAAATACTACCACTCAAGTCTGATTTTATTCCACCTATTTGAGTTAAACCCCCGCCTTTCGGTGCTACTGCCCATACAGGATTTCCACTATTGTCATACTTTGCTATGAAATAATTACCTGCCTGAAAATTATAGGAGGTTAATATTGTATATCCTATTTCTAAGATCGTATCCTGGAAAGCTCCTAAAACATATGCATTACAACTATTATCCACCATTAAATGAGTATGCGGATTCATATAAAATATGTCTGCATTCCCAATTCTTTTTGCCCATACTAAATTACCATCAGGACTGTACTTTGCTATGAATTCATTCAGATTTACTGATGTTAAAAATGTAGCACTGTCGAAATATATTATACCAGAAAAACCACCACTGACTAGAATATCGCCATTATTGTCACAACAAATATCAATTCCTATTGAAGTTGAACTATTAATATTATTCGCATTTTTCGCCCATATAGTATTACCATTTTCATCATATTTTACTATAAACATATTTTCAGAAGCTGGAACAGAATTAATTAATGTATCATTCCCAAAAACTATAGATGAACTTTGGAAATATCCAGTTATATTAATTCCTCCTGAAAGATCGCGTGAGATACTTTCACTATTATCCTCTTGATTGCCACCAGCAGTCCTAATCCATATAGTATTACCAGATGAATCGAACTTTGCGACAAATAAATCATATTGGTTGCTACCTGGTAAAAATAAAGTATCAAAATAAATCGGATCGGGACTCCAGTATTTTCCGGTCAAATAAATATTACAATTTTCATCTGAGGTGATACATTGACCCTGGACATTCCCGCATATACTTTTAACCCAGAGCACGTTTCCTGATGGATTATATTTTGTAATGAACATTCCGCTTGCACTGCAAGCCAGGATACTATCATCAAAAGTAATGGAATGTCCAAAAATTCCGCAAACATAAATATTTCCTGAGTTGTCAATGGTACAACTAAGCCCTTCTCCGCCGGACGAACCTTTCATCCATTGAAGGATTCCCGTGGAATCATATTTTGCAGTAAAATACCCTTTAGGAAATATTGTATCACCATCATAACCGGTAATATAAATATTTCCTGAATGATCTGTTGCAACTGAACCACTAAAATCATCATAAGGACTGCCGAAGCTTTTTGCCCACTCCCATTCAGGTGCCTGTGCACACAAACCGGAACAAAGGAAGCAGCACCCGGTAATGAGTATCCACTTTAAGCTGAAATGCAGTGTTTTCATCGTTTTGATGGTTACTGATTGTCAAAACATAAAACCCAAAGATAGCATAATTTTCTTTGCTTATCGAAAAATCACGGGTATATACCCCAGGGCAAGCCCTGTACCCAAAGTTCCGCAGCAGAGCTACGGGGTATTTACCCTTCCCGGCAAGCCGGGAGACGATTCGACTTAAAATTTTCAGTTCACTTTGTTCCTGAAAATTTAGTCTCATGAATATAATGGTTCAGGATGATGATAACAATAAAAAATAATTGACTGAAGAACTGGAAGATAATGGAGAGGATGAAAATGAGGAGGACGATATGGAACAGGAAGATCTAACTTAAAATATTGTTATGACAACAAAGCTGTCGGATGGATTTTGTGCTGGCGAAGTCAGGGTTTGAAACTTAGATAAAATGAATCATAAATCACAGATAAATAAAATCACAGATCCGTTTTCTTTATCTGACTATATTTGCGAGAAATTGACAGACCTGACTAAATTATGGCAGGAAAAGGAGAAATAGTTATATATCAATCAGAAGACGGGAGTTCAGGCATAGAAGTACGTCTTGATGGTAACACCATTTGGTTAAATCAGAGGCAAATGGCTGATTTATTCCACAAAGATTCAGATTCCATCAGCCTGCATTTGAAAAATATTTATGAAGAACAGGAATTAGAGGAAAAATCAACTACCGAGTTTTTCTCGGTAGTTCAAACCGAAGGAAAGAGAAAGGTTTCAAGAAAAATCAGGTTCTACAATCTTGATGCAGTATTATCAGTCGGATACAGGGTAAATTCAAAACGGGGCACTCAGTTCCGTATATGGGCAAACCAGGTTTTGAAGGATTACCTGATAAAAGGTTTTGCCATTGACCAGAAACGTTTGCAGGAACAACAACAGAAAATCGAAGAACTATACCAGGCTGTCGACCTGATTAAGTCAGTGGCAATTTCAAAAGAACTCACAACACCTGAAAGCCAGGGATTACTGAGGGTGATAACTGATTATGTGTATGCTCTTAATATCCTGGATCAATATGATCACCAAAAACTTGTTGTAACTGAAACCTCTGAGAAAAATACCATTGAGATCACTTATAAACAGGCCGTTTCTATTGTTCAGGAATTACGCAGCTACTTTATAAGCATGGGTGAGAATGTAAGATATTTTGGAAAAGAAAAGGACAAATCCTTTAAAGGTTCTATTGAAAACATTTACCAGACTTTTGACGGTAAGGACTTATACCCGGGCATTGAGGAAAAAGCTGCTCACCTGCTTTACTTTCTCGTGAAGAACCATTCATTTGTGGATGGTAATAAAAGGATTGCTGCATTTATTTTTATCGCTTTCCTGAATGCGAACGGAATTCTGTATACTGTTGACAGACGTAAACGTATTGCGGATAATGCCCTGGTGGCACTTTGCCTGATGATCGCAGAAAGCAAACCCGAAGATATGGAGATCATGATCAAAGTAGTGGTGAACCTGATAAATGGAAAGAATTAGGCTATCAGTATTTGTTCAGACTACCACCACCTTCTTAGTTACTACTTCATTTCCTGAAATAACCCGGACAAAATATATCCCGTTTTCCGACAGGGTGATGTTCAGGCTTGACTGGCCATTGAAGTCAATTTTCTTCAGGGTTTGGCCGGTGGAATTAATAATCTGAACCTGGCCGGAGGCGGGCAGGTTGGTAATGTTTATCTTACCGGTTGAGGGGTTTGGGTAAATATTAATTGAATTTTCGGACTCATTTGAAATGACATTGTTTACGTTTGGAGAGAGTTTGGCGAGGAAAATATCAGCATCTCCCTCTGCAGAAAAATTATATAATGTATCATTCCCAATTATCATAGTTGAACCGGTATATCGTCCTGTAGCATATAAATTTCCTGATAAATCCAATGTAATTCCACCAACATAACCATTTCCTCCGCCATGAGTATTTAACGCCCATATCGGAATTCCTGAACTAGTGTATTTAGCTATGAAAAAATTCTCATATGAATTGCTTAGAGTTAATACCGAAGTGCCAATGACAAGTATTGAATCTTGAAAGGTTCCCATAATATAAACATTACTGTTAACATCAGTAACAATCTTACTATAATAATTCATATTATTGTCAACTCCTCCTACTCTGGTTGCCCATAAAACATTACCCGAAGTATCATATTTTGCAATAAACTCATTAGTATTTGAAGCTGATAAAAAAGTGCTGTCAAAACCGATTGTGCCACCATAACTACCGCAAATAAGAATGTTACCTTCAGTGTTACAATTCACGTCAAGACCTGCTGCCCATGAATTACTATTATCAGCTGCACTTCTTACCCATTTAAAATTTCCGTCAGAATCATATTTTGCCAAGAAATAATTATTCAACCAATTATTTCCGAGTAATGTATCAGTTTCAAAAATCATTGAATAATTTGCAAAGTATCCTGTAATATAAACATCTTTAGCATTACCGGTCGTTAAGCTATAAACATAATCATCTTCACTTCCTCCGGCGCTTCTGACCCATATTGTACTTCCAGATGAATCAAGTTTTGCAATAAAAATATTATAATTATTATAGCAATAAAGTAATGTGGAATCAAAATGAATAGTATCTGAATAGTTAGAACTAGCATATTGGCCAGTAATATAAATATTAAAGTCATTATCAACTGTCAGATAACCAAATATATGACCACATATACATTTTGCCCAGATCACATTTCCTGATGAATTATACTTGGTAACAAACATAGATTCATAGTCGCACGTTAATGTAATATTATCAAAAGTTATGGAATCCTGAAATGTTCCTGAAACATATATATTTCCGGTATTATCAATTGCCATGCTTTTACCAACACTATAAACCGGAGCAGTTGTGTCTTCTTTCATCCATTGAATTACTCCTAATGAATCAAATTTTGCAATAAAATACCCGCTAGTCAAACTAGATGCTGCATTATAACCAGTCATATAAATATTGCCATCAACATCAGTTTGGATCGAATTACTGTAATCTTCAAATTCACCACCGAAACTTCTTGCCCACTCCCACCCAGGTGCCTGGGCGAACAAACCGGAATAAAGGAAGCAGCATCCGGTAATGAGTATCCACTTTAAGTTGAAATGCAGTGTTTTCATCGTTTTGATTATTACTGATTGTCAAAACATAAAACCCAAAGATACGCATAATTTGGGGGTTTTGTGTTAAATTAGATTTAGAAATATTTCATAGTTTTTGTATTACAAACCAATGTCGTATAGTTAAGAATGGAACGCAGATAATAGTTAACATCCGGTAAATCTTAAATAATCATATCAATCTGCGTCATCAGCGGTCTATTTGATTTTTGCTAACGACATTGATTATTATGAGTAATGATCTGCAACCATCAAGTATTCTTTCTCATTAACCAACTAAATAAACTCTGAAATTTATTTGTACTTCTCATCTCTATCCATGGGCCTGAGGAAACTCTTTGGAAGGTGACTTTCCAGTTTGATTTTTTTACCGCTTACCGGGTGGTCGAAGGCCAGGTAATATGCCACCAGCCTGATCTGGCGTTTAATTTTTGATGTGTCGCCGTATTTCCAGTCGCCCACAATAGGGCAGCCAAGGTCAGACATGTGTACGCGTATCTGGTTCTTCCGGCCGGTCTCAATGATTACTTCAAGCCAGGTGTACTTTGGAAATTTTTCGATCACCCGGTAGCGGGAAATGGAATATTTTGCACCGGCGCTTTCGTTCACGGTATAAACCTTCTGTTTGGAACCTTCCCTCAGCCACGAACTGATAATGCCTTCGTCCTGCGGGGGCGCTCCGTTCACCAGAGCATAATATTTCTTCTCCACATTCAGCCAGTTATCCTTTATTTTCAGCTGGGATTCTTCGTCTTTGGCAAACAGAACTATGCCTTCCACTTCTTTGTCAATCCTGTGAATAACATAAAGCGTGAGCTTTTTCCCGGATTGTTCATTCATAAAATGATTGAGATTCTTGTGAAGCGTGGAGGCACGGTCGGGCACATCACCGCTGGTAACAAGTCCTGCAGGTTTATACACTGCAATCAGTTGTTCGTCATGATACATCACTTTGTATGGGAAACCGGCACTGCTCTGAGGCCTGATTTTATATTCCTCCACCTTGATCATTGCGCCTGCTTCCAGCTTATGATCCGTCCTTTTTATTATCTCTCCTCCAATACTCACATACCCATGCTTCAGCATTTCCCTGATCATGGTTTTTGATGCACCCTTATAAAGCTTGAGAAGAGCATTTATGATATTATCATTCTGTTTGGCGGTAAATTCAGGCATTTTGGCAAAAGGCATTAGGCACTAGGCACTAGGCATTAGGCATTAGGTTGTTTAGACTTTAGGCTTTTAGGTGTTTAGGAAAATTATGAGTTATGAATTATAAAATTACGAATATACAAACAATTGAACAATTGATTATGATTTCATCATTAATAATGACTTACAATTATTTTTATTTTTAACTAATGCCTAGTGCCTAATGCCTATTGCCTGCTCCCTGTTTTTGAAAGCCGTTCGGCCCACCAGACCCAGAGAGAAAAAATAACCACGTAAAAGAATGGTCTGAATGCCCAATCATGAAGCCATTTCCAGTGTTGAGGGATGAATTGCAGGATAACAGAAAGTCCAATGATCCTGAACAGGTTGGTGAGATGGATTACAAATGCGCCAAGCGGAATGAACCATGTTTTTTTCAGCCAGGGGCCGGGATAAAAGATCATCAGGCCAATGAACTGGTAAATTTGTTTTAATCCTGAACAACTCGACCCAACCATCAAAAATGTACTATTATCAAATGCAAATTTATTGTCTTTCAGGTAGAACCCAATATTAAGGACATGGTGATCAAACCATGCACTTTGAATCACCACCTGATTGACAAGCCAGTTGGTTGCTCCGATGGGTTCGAGGTCAATCCCGGCAATCCGGTAATTCAGTGTGTTTGCCCAGAATCTCCAGGCAAAATGCAGAACAACAATAATAAAAATGAAAAGCCCCACCTCCTGCAATGAATCAAGGTGATACTTTTTAATCAGTCTGGCAATGCTTTCCCTGATATTTTCCGTCATAAGATCAGTAAACTGATGAATCCGCCAAAGGTAGCTCAAAAAATATTAGGTAAGGGTAATTTATCAGGAAGATAGGCTGTAGGCTTTTATGAGTGACGAGTGACGAGTGACGAGTGATGAGTGAAGAGTGATGAGTGACGAGTGATGAGTGACGAGTGATGAGTGATGATACCTAGTGCCTAGTGCCTCCGCCGCGGCGGATGCCTAATGCCTTTCAGTTATTTTATCACTCCCGTCAACCAGATGTCATACACAATTTTACCGCCGAAATAACCAGCCAGCCCTACTGAAATGAATGCAATCAGGTATAAGGTGTATACCAGCCGTTCAAGATTCCTGTTTCCGGGGGTTTTATACATTGTGTACAATCGGATAACACAGGCAGCTATCATGACAAACATGGTAATTCTGGCAAACAATTCATGGGTTTCCTTTATTGAATCAGCCGGTCCGGTTACTTCCGGAGTAAAAAACTCACCGGTAACAAATCCAGCAACCGCAGCCAGGGTGCCAAGGATCATCAGGCAGGTTCCGGCAAGCGGAAGCCATGATTCTTTCTTGTAAAACAGGTAAATGGTTTCTGCCAGGAAACCGACCATGATCAGAGCAACAGGAAAATGCACTGTCATGGGATGCAAATGACTTATATTCATAAAATTTATTTTTTAGACAATAGACATTAGGCAACAGGCATTAGGCACTAGGCATTAGGTCGTTCAGACTATAGGCTGCCAGATATTTAGGAAAATGAAATTCGATTCTCTTTATTTCTGTAAATAAAATCAAAATTTCAATAAAATTGCAATTATATTAATTAACAACCTCAATATCTTCAATATATAATTAAATAATCCTGAAAATCTAAAAATCTACAGCCCGGTGCTTGTTGCCTAGTGCCTAAAAGCCTCCGCTGCGGCGGATGCCTGTTGCCTCTCACAACCTCATCCTGGCAAAAGGAGCAACATCACCGGATGCAAAATCCCCTTTCAGGTATTTAAGGTAACCCGTGATTGCGATCATGGCAGCATTATCAGTGGTATACCTGGGTTCTGGAAGGAAGACTTTCCATTTTTTAAGCTTGGCTTCAGACAAAATTGCCTGGCGCAGGGCAGAATTTGCTGCAACACCTCCGGCGATGGCAATTTCATTTATTCCAGTACTTAAAGAGGCCTGACGTAGTTTATCCATCAGTATCTCAACAATGGTGAATTGCAGTGAAGCGCT
>JAPLDU010000053.1:22104-52333 GCA_026391255.1 Bacteroidia bacterium
TTTCAGGTTGTCTCTCATTAAATAGAGAAATGAAGTTTTCAGGCCACTGAAACTGTAATCGAAACCGGAAAGTTTGGGTTTGCTGAACCGATACGCTGAATGATTACCATTTGCGGCAAGCTTGTCGATCATTGGTCCGGCAGGATAGGAAAGACCGAGTACCTTACCGCATTTGTCGAATGCTTCTCCTGCAGCATCATCAATGGTTTTCCCAATGATCTCCATATCAAAATAATCGCGGACGACTACTAACAGCGTATGCCCGCCAGAGACCAGCAGACAAAGGAAAGGCATTGCCGGTACGTCAGTCTGATCATTTTCCCGGATAAAATGAGCCAGGATATGAGCCTGCAAATGGTTGACTTCAATAAGGGGAATATTTGCCCCAAGTGCAAAGCCTTTGGCAAAGGAGGTACCAACCAGCAGTGATCCCATAAGTCCCGGTCCACGGGTAAATGCAACAGCATGAATATCCCTGATGCCCAGTCCTGCCTCCCTGATAGCAAGGTCTACTACCGGAATGATATTCTGCTGGTGAGCCCTGGATGCGAGTTCAGGCACAATTCCCCCGTATTTCTTATGGACATCCTGGCTTACAATAATGTTTGACAATACTTTAAAATCACGCACAATGGCAGCGCCGGTATCATCACAGGAAGATTCTATTCCGAGAATATTGATCGCCATTTGTCAGTTAAAAGTTCATAAAGTCATATCATATAATTCGTAACTCGTAATTCGTAACTCGTGATTCATATTGCCAAATGCCTCTGACTTCCGGTTGCAAATGTCATGATTTTTCACATAATAAACTGGCATAATTGTTGGTTTTAATAAATCATAATGAGAGCCAGGGCACTTCATATTACTTTTTTGCTGATAATCAGCTTCCTTTATACTTCCGGTCAAAAAACGATACAGGTTGGTAACCGCAGCATTACTTACGATTATATTGAAAATAACGGGGATACGATCATTAATTTTTACATTCGTGAAGTAATTGTATTTCCAGTCAAAACAGGAACAAAAAAGGAAGCACGTGAGTACCAGAAGCTAGTCAGGAATATTAAAAAGGTGTACCCATACGCAAAGCTGGCAAAGATCAAGCTGATTCAAATCAATGATACACTGTTGACAAAGCATACGGAACATGAACGCAAGCTTTATATTAAGAAGGTTGACCGGATGCTGCAGGATCAATTTGGCGACGATCTTAAAAAACTCACAATCACTCAGGGCAGACTGTTATTGAAACTCATCGACAGGGAAACCGGAAATACATCCTATGAGATTGTTAAAGAGCTTCGCGGCACTTTCTCGGCTTTTTTCTGGCAATCGCTGGCTCTTCTTTTTGGTACGAACATGAAATCAAAATACGATCCGGCAGGAGAAGATAAGCTCATCGAACAGATCATTGTTCAGATTGATAACGGGCAGATTTAATAATTTGAAAATGTGGGAATTTGAAAATTTGAAAATGAAAAACACTAATATATTAATTGATTAGTATGTTTTTATCAATATTTATTCATTTCCTTTTTCCCATTTTCAAATCCCTGAATTTTATTCTAACATAATAAATCTACAAATTGCCACATTTTCCAATCTTCAAATCTTCAAATCTTCAAATCTTCAAATTAGTTTTAGCAGAGCTTTCACAATGTTATCTGCGCTACGGGCAATGTCAAGTATGGTGGCATCGAGCATATAACAGGGAGTGGAAGCAATTTTGTAATTTTTGTCAACCACTACTTCTGCATGCCCGGTAATCTGGTGATGAGCTCCCATTTTTTCTATAGCAACTGCAGTCCCGGGATCATTGCCAATAGTAAGCTTTGCATTATTCAGCAATCTGGCAAGTATTACCGGTGAAATACACATGGCGCCAATAGGTTTTTTACGGTTTATCATTTGCATAACAGCCGCTTCAACATCTTTATTTACCTCACATTCAGCGCCTTTAACTGCAAAATTACACAGGTTCTTAGCCGCACCAAATCCGCCGGGAAACAATAAAACATCAAAATCTGCTGCATTAAAATCTTTCATATCTTTAATCTTTCCACGTGCAATGCGTGCCGATTCAACCAGTACATTTCGTTTCTCAGCTGACTCTTCACCGTTGAGATGATTGATTACATGATGCTGCCAGATATCTGGTGCGAATATCTCATAAACTGCATTATTATTCATAATTGCGTATAAGGCAAGCGTGGCTTCATGTATTTCTGCCCCGTCGTAAACGCCGCAACCGGCAAGCACAACGGCAAATTTTTTCGGATCATTCATCTTTTCAGGTTTAAAATTTCCCGAAATTAGCTCTTTTCTAAAAACAATTAGAGTTTGATTTGAATTTTATAAAGCTAATTTTATGAATTATTTTTCTGCCACAAAGACTCAAAGGCACAAAGATTCACTAAGAAAATATTTCACCAAATGAGCACTTTGTGCTCCCTTGTTTCTTAGTGACTTGGTGGCAAAGTATTAAAAAATCAAAATTCATCTAATCAATTTTGAATTTAAAAATAATTGCGACTATTGCGTCTTTTGCGTTAAAATAAATAACTGAATACTTTGAAACGAACATTTATAGCAGTAAAGATTGAGGCCGGAAAAGAACTGTCAGATGTCATCAGGCATTGCCGGGAGGTACTTTCAGATGAAAAGATCAAATGGGTTGAACCAGAAAATTTACACCTTACAGTCAGATTCCTTGGTGACACCAATCCAAAGCAGGAATCCATGATGAAGGAAATGCTCAGAGATATTTCCGCTAATCACCTGGTGACAACCATTAGCATATGGGGAATGGGTGTCTTTAGATCGCTTGACAAACCGTCAATTATCCGGATAAATTTATCAGGAACAGATGATCTCAGAAAAATTTACCTGGCAATTGAAGATCGCTTGGAAGAAGCTGGTTTCAGCAGGGAATCAGGGCAATTTGTTCCTCATGTGACAATAGGCCGGATTAAATTCCTGAAAAACAGACAAGGGTTTATAAAATTGCTTGAAAAATTTCAGGATACTTTTTTCCAGGAAACAGATGTGAATGAACTCATTTATTACCAGAGTATTCTTACTTCATCAGGGCCAATCTATAAGCCCATTGAGAAGTTCCAATTAATGAAATAAGTCATAAGTTATAAGTCAAAAGTCGTAAGTCAAAATAGTTAAGTTAGTAAAAATTCAAAAAGAACACAGATTATGCAGATACTTCGTTTTTCTGACTTTTAAGGATTTAATCTGTGAAAATCAGCGTTGTGAACATCAGCGTAATCAGCGTTCCATTCTTAATTAAAGATTAAACCCAAACCTGATCACCGGGTTGGAATAAGGCGAGAAAGGACTGTCGGTCAGGTTATAAAGAATCATGATATCGGCTGAGGAACGACTTCCAATGGGTAGTCTGAAACCTCCTCCCACCAGAAAATTGCTGATCCATTGCCTGCCGGCATCCTCATAAAACCCGGTATACGGGTTCATTCTGTAAGTATCAACATTCAGGAATTCAAATTCAGCATCCAGCATAATGGTTCCAAGATTTACCGGCAAAAAATTATTTTTTCCATCTATCAGAATAAAATTTGAAAACAATTTGGGCCCGTAAATAGAAGTATTCCAGCTGTAAGTCAGGACGCCGTAATCAATCTTCTCGCTGTAATACTGGTATGTACCTCCTATTCCTGCTGATAATCTCGGTGATACATGATAACCGACAATGGGTGACAAATCAATCTGGGTGATCGATCCTATTGCCAGACCAAAATTACCACCAAAATAAATCTTATCCCAAAGCTTGTTTTCTTTCTTCACTTCTGTGGTATATTGAGAAAATGAATGTGTGGCAACAGCCGTGAATAATAAGAATATAAAAAACTTCCTTACGGTCATATAAATAATTTTATTCTGCAAAGTTATGACATTGCAGCGATGTGACAAACTAAAGATAGATAACGCATAAACAAGACAAATACTATGCAAATGGTTACAGAAAATTAGCCTAAATTTGCAGACTTTTTCAGAATACTATATGAAAATCATATCATGCAAGATATCAGAAACATAGCTATTATTGCCCATGTCGATCACGGAAAGACAACCCTGGTCGACCGGATTTTATACCAGGTCAGGTTATTCAGGGACAACCAGGAAGTAAGAGACCTTATCCTTGATTCAAACGACCTGGAGAGGGAAAGAGGGATCACCATTTTATCGAAAAATGTATCGGTAAGATATAAAGGTATTAAAATTAATATCATTGATACCCCCGGCCACTCTGATTTTGGAGGTGAAGTTGAGCGTGTGCTGAATATGGCCGATGGGGTTTTATTGTTAGTGGATGCTTTTGAAGGGCCTATGCCCCAGACCCGGTTTGTACTTCAGAAAGCCATAGAATTGGGTAAGAAACCCATTGTGGTGATCAATAAAGTGGACAAACCCAATTGTAATCCTGATGAAGTGCATGAAGCAGTATTCGAACTCATGTTCAGTCTTGATGCCAGCGAGGATCAGCTTGATTATCCCGTGGTTTATGGTTCGTCAAAACTAGGCTGGATGTCGGCAGACTGGAGAAAACCTGCAACTGATATCAGTTACCTGCTCGATACAATCATTCAGTATATCCCGCCACCTGAACATAAGGAGGGCAGCCTGCAGATGCAGATCAGCTCGCTGGATTATTCATCGTATGTCGGGCGTATCGCCGTTGGACGTATTCTGAGAGGCCATATTAAAGCCGGCGATCAGGTTTCAGTTGTCAAACATCAGGGAATTGTACCTGTTTGAAGGACTGAGCAAGGAAAAGGTCAAACGGGAAGTCGAAGCAGGTGAGATTTGTGCGGTACTGGGACCGGAAAATTTTGACATCGGCGACACCATTGCCGATCCGGAGAACCCGGAGGGTCTGCCTCACATCAGTATTGACGAACCAACCATGAGTATGCTATTTACCGTGAATAATTCTCCATTTTGCGGTAAAGAAGGAACCTATGTCACTTCAAGGCATTTGCGTGAACGTTTATACAAGGAAACGGAAAAAAACCTGGCTCTCAGGGTCGAGGATACTGATTCACCGGAAAAGCTGCTGGTATATGGCAGAGGGATACTTCACCTGGCAATACTGGTGGAAACCATGCGACGTGAAGGATATGAATTCCAGTTAGGTCAGCCCAAGGTTCTCATTAAAGAAGTAGACGGGGTAAAGATGGAACCGGTGGAACACCTGAAAATTCAGGTAGCTGAGAACTTCTCCGGTAAGGTGATTGAACTGGTGAGCCGTAGAAAAGCCGAAATGCAGAAGATAGAAATGAAAAACGACCGCGTGATCCTTGAATTCAATATTCCGGCGCGCGGGCTGATCGGACTGAGAAATCCAATGCTGACGGCCACAGAAGGTGAAGCAGTGTTAGCTCACCGCTTCCTGCACTATGCACCATGGGCAGGTGACATGCAAGCGCCGCAGAACGGTTCGCTCATTGCCATGGAAACCGGAACTGCTATTGCCTATTCCATTGACAAACTCCAGGACAGGGGTAAGTTTTTTATACATCCGAATGAAGATGTGTATGCAGGACAGATCATCGGCGAAAGCACCAGGGGTGACGATATTGTGATTAACGTCATTAAGACCAAGAAACTGTCCAATATGCGGGCTTCCGGTTCTGATGATAAAATATTCATCACACCGGCGGTAAGATTTTCTCTCGAAGAAGCGATGGAATATATCAAAGGCGACGATTATGTGGAAGTCACACCTAAATCCATCCGCATGAGAAAGATCATCCTCGATGAAATCAGGAGAAAACGAAGCAAAAAGGTAGAGTAACATCGAACAATCGAACAATTGAACAATTGAACAATAAGGTTACTCCAAAAAGTAAAGAATAATTAAAGTCTGCTGAAAAAGTCCGAAGGACTTAAAGCTGAATAGCCCCGGGCGAAACCCGGGGTTGACAAATCCCCTCCCGATTGTTTTCCGGCTTCGCATGTGATATGTTGATTTAAAACAACAAGCTTTCAGCGAAGCCGGAGCAATCAATGACATTATCATTCAACCACTTAAGGGTATCCGTACGAGTACCATTATACTACCAAGCAATCCGTACAGGACTTTTCATTTTAAATCCCTCCTTGATTCAGATATAAACTTTTGTACCCGGACATCAAATTTTTCCTATTTTTGCCGCACTTAAAAAAATATGTATTTTAATGGAAAACAGGAAAGTGTTAAAAAGCGGTGAGTTTCTGGTCGATGAAATTGAAGCAAAAGATATTTTCATCCCCGAAGAATTTGATGAGGAACAGAAAATGATTGGCCAGACCTGTGCTGATTTTCTTGAAACTGAGGTCTATCCTAACCTTGATCAGATTGATACCGGCGACCGCGAACTGATGAAAAACATCCTGAAAAAATCAGGCGAACTCGGACTTATGGGTATCGCTATTGCCGAAGAATACGGTGGTTTCGGGCAATCCTTCGTCACACAGATGTATGCATCGGAGATCATCGGAGCCGGGTACTCATTTTCGGTAGCATTCATGTGCCATTGCGGAATCGGCACCTTGCCTATCATGTATTACGGCAACGAACAGCAAAGACAAAAATATGTAACCAAACTGGCTACCGGCGAACTGTTTGGCGCCTATTGCCTGACAGAACCCGGCGCCGGCAGCGATGCCAATTCCGGTAAAACCCGTGCTACACTTTCAGAAGACGGCAAACATTATATTCTGAACGGTCAGAAAATGTGGATCACCAATGCAGGTTTTGCCGATGTTCAGACTGTTTTTGCCAAGATCGACAATGACAGGATACTGAGTGCATTCATGGTTGAAACGAACATGCCCGGCGTGGTGATCAACCCTGACGAGAAGAAGATGGGCATCAAAGGATCTTCTACGGCGCAGGTATTTTACAACGATGTGAAAGTTCCGGTGGAAAACCTGGTCGGAAAACGTGGTGAAGGCTTCAGGATTGCCTTAAGCATTCTTCACATGGGAAGAATCAAACTGGGCGTGAATGTCCTGGGAGCTTCGAAAAAAGCAATCACTGATTCGGTAAGATATGCCAACGAAAGAAAACAGTTTGGTGTTTTTATTTCCTCATTCGGCGCGATCAAATTCAAACTTGCCGAACAGGTGATCCGTTCATTTGCTCTCGAATCGGCCATTTACAGGGTCAGCAAGGATATTGACGACCTGGTATCGGTCAGGAAAGCGGAAGGACTTGAATACGGACTTTCGATGATCGAATCCATCAGCCATTATGCCGTTGAGGCTGCCATCCTGAAAGTGTACGGATCGGAAGTCCTTGATTATGTTGTTGACGAAGCCGTTCAGATTCACGGAGGCATGGGTTATTCGGCCGAAATGGCCGTCGAGCGGGCTTACCGTGATTCGAGGATCAACAGGATATTTGAGGGAACTAATGAAATCAACCGTTTGCTGGTGGTAGATACCGCTATCAAGAAAGCCCAGAAACAGGAATTCGACCTGTTCGGTAAGGCCGATGCTTTTGCTACCGACCCGACAAGCGCTGTTGTTCCTGCTGCACCGGGAGAAAGCTACTTCCGGGAAAAATTACGTTACACAAAAAACTTTAAGAATGCCTGTCTCATCCTGATTGGCCGGATTTCCGAACATTTTGACAGGAAACTGGTACAGGAACAGGAACTCCTCAATAACATTGCCGATATCATGATGCTGGTTTACGTGGCTGAATCATTGGTACTGAGGGTGGAAAAGATTGCTGATAAACAGCTTAAACCGGACATCAGCCTGTACAAGGATATCACTGATGTTTATATTTATGATACTGCATCCCGGATCGGCAAATTTGCCCACGATGCCGTGAACTCATTCGCAACCGGAGATTTAGCAGGGCAGTTGAATTCAGCCATCTGTTCACTTACCAAAGTGGCCGGCGTTAATGTGAAAGAAGCCCGCAGAAGAATTGCAGACAAACTGATTGAAGACAATAAGTACAACTTTTAAGAGCGTGTCCTGTCCTGGAACAGATTGTTTTATTTAACAGTCGAATAATCGAACTCCGCCTCCGGCGGATGAATAAACAAATAAACGAATATCTTCGACTTTTCAAATCTTCACTCACGCCGTGAGTGACTACTACAAATCCTGATACCTGATTCCTGATACCTGATACCATTTTTTGCAGCTACATCTTTGTGGAATCTTTCATATCATCCTTAAAATCTTTGATATCGCGGACTACTTCATTCTCGCTTATCTCCTTTTTAATGTCGTCTGCAGCCTTTTTAAATTCACGCAAGCCTTTACCCAGGCCGCGGGCGACTTCCGGTAAACCTTTAGCGCCAAATAGCAGTAAGGCTACCAGCAATATCAGAAATATCTCAGAAATCCCTATTCCCATAACAAAAATTATTGCTCAAAGATAGGTTGTTTTTTGAGATTTGTTACTTCTTGTTTGTTCTGGCTCGTCCAGGTCGTGGATAAATAATAATGATAATGATTGCTCCGGCTTCGCTGAATGCTGGTTGTTTCAAAACAATATTTAACATGCGAAGCCGGAAAAATGAGGGGATGGCTGATTAACCCCGGGTTTCGCCCGGGGCTATTCAGCTTTAAGTCCTGCGGACTTTTAAAACAAAACTATTTATCTGACAGATTTAGAAATATCTACCTATTAAAAAGTAGTGTAAAAGCCCGGGGCTATTCAGCTTTAAGTCCTTCGGACTTTTTTCAGAATATCTTATTCAGATTTAAACTGAAAAAGTTATAAGTGATAACTCGTAATTCGTAACTCGTAACTCGTAATTCGAATTTACTTATTCTTTAATCTTTCCTGACGGCGACGGCGCCATTCAATAATATCATAGGCAACCGGGGTAGCATTGAACACAGATGAATAAGTTCCGACCACAACACCAACCAGTAATGCGAAGATAAATCCTCTCAGTACTTCACCTCCGAATATGAAAATAATCAGCAACACAACGATGGTAATACCGGAAGTATTGATGGTCCGGCCCAACGTGCTGTTGATGGCAAGGTCAATGTTGGTTTTGAGATCCCATTTTGGATGCAGGCCCCGGTATTCACGGATCCTGTCGAAGATGATCACAGTATCCATGATCGAATACCCGATCACAGTAAGGATAGCGGCAATGAACGACTGGTCAACTTCGAGGCTGAAAGGCAATATTCCATGGAACAGGGTAAACATCGTAATAACCACCATACTGTCGTGGGCCAGTGAGATAACACCTCCCAGACCAAACTGCCAGTCCTTGAAACGGAAGGTTATATAAATAAATATGATGATCAGGCCAAAGAACACAGCCAGGAAAGCCTGACGTATCAGGTCAAGGGCAATAGTCGGTCCCACTTTTTGCGAACTCAATCGTCCCAGTAGTTTGTTATCTGTGTGTGAGACAAAATTCTCATAACTGATCGGGGTTCTGTAAAACTGTTTTACTCCATCGTACAATTTCACTTCCACTAAGGAATCAGAATTGATTGTTTCCTGTTTCATCAGGTAATTGGTGGTAATCTTCACCTGGTTGTTTGGTCCGAAGGTTTTTACTTCAGGAGCTTCACCCATCACCTTAGCCAGCGATTCTCTCACATCAGATGTTCTCACATCCTTGTCAAACCTCACAACATAGGTTCTTCCTCCTGTAAAGTCAATACCATAACTCAGCCCTCTTACAAACAATGAAATGATACCGATACCGATCACAATACCGGAAAGGACGTACATGGTCTTTCTTATTTCGATAAAAGGGATTTTGGTTTTAGTGAAAGCATTGATAGTTATTCTGTTTCCGAGGGTGATATTCATCCTGCGGGTGAGCATCCACTCGAACAACAGCCTTGCAATGAAAATAGATGAGAAGAGGGAAAGAATGAGGCCGATGATCAGCGTGGTGGCAAATCCCTGGATAGGTCCTGACCCAAAAAGGAACAGCACAATACCCGTCAGTATTGTTGTAACGTGACCGTCGATGATGGCTGAATATGCGTGCCAGAAACCATCTTTCACCACGAGTTGGAGTCCTTTCCCCGCTCGAAATTCCTCCCGCATTCGCTCATATATGATCACGTTCGAGTCGACCGCCATGGCAAGGGTAAGAACGATACCGGCAACACCCGGGAGAGTAAGTACAGCGCCAATTGAAGCGAGCACGCCGAAAAGAAAAAATACATTAGCGAACAAAGCAATGTCAGCTACATGTCCGGCACCATTGTAATATAACGACATATAAAGCAATACTCCAATAAGAGCAAGGATAAATGAAAGAAGTCCGGCGTGTATGGCTTCCTTACCTAAGGATGGTCCAACAACGGATTCTTCAATGATCTTGGCAGGAGCAGGCAGTTTACCTGATTTCAGAACATTCGCAAGGTCTTTTGCCTCGGCAATGGTAAAGTTACCGGTTATTGACGACCTTCCTCCCTTGATTTCAGATTGCACAACTGGGTAAGAATATACATAGTCATCCAGTACGATGGCGATTTGTTTTCCGACATTCTCCTTGGTAAGACGGGCCCATATTTTGGCGCCTTCTGAATTCATACCCATGGCAACCTCAGCATTAGAGCCGGTCTGACTGTATTCTGCACGTGCATCGGTCACAACATTACCTTCCAGGGGGGCTTTATTGTCACGGCTGTTCACTTTGATAGCAATTAACTGGAAATAATTGCCTGCTTTATCTATGGGCTTTACTGTCCATAACATTTTCAGGTTCCTGGGAAGTAATTCCTTTATCTGCGGAATCCTGAAATAGGCATTGACCTTGGTTGTATCTTTAAAATGAGAAATACCAATGGCAGCGCCTTTCTGAAGCTGACCGTCCCGGGTTGTATTCGGAGTGAGAACCGAGAACAATGGATAATCTCTTTTAACGTTCTCCGGGTTGGTCTTTGAAGAGTCTTTTCCCGTTGAATCTTTTTCGTTTTTCTTAAGTGAATCTAAGAGTGAAGCAGAAGTATCTTTCTTTGCAACTTTTTTTCCGGCAAGTTTTTTACCGGCGGTTTCGATTTTATTACCAATGCCTGAAATACTGTCCATCCGGGCTTCCTGGGTCTTTTTCAGTTCTTTTATTTTTTTATTTACGGCAAGAAGTGTCTGGTAAATTTCCTGGTTATCAAATGTTTCCCAGAACTCGAGGCTGGCTGTTCCCTGCAACAACTTACGGACACGTTCCGGTTCCTTCACACCAGGCAATTCCACAAGAATCCTGCCGGTTGTCTGCAAACGCTGGATATTTGGCTGAGCTACCCCGAACCGGTCAATACGGTTACGTAAAATGTTGTATGTATTGTCTATGGCATTTGCCGTTTCTTTCTTTAAAAAAGTCATTACTTCTTCATCTGTTGAGTTGTAATTGATAACATCTTTCAGTTCAACAGTGCTGAATATTGAAGCAAGCTTTGCATTGGGATCAATGTCGTGAAAAGCCTTTCCGAACAAAGTAACATAATCCACCCTGCTGGTAAGCTGGTATTTTGTTGCCAGCACCAATGCCTTGTTAAAAGTCGGATCAGGACTATAATTAGCCAGTGAGCGTATCACATCGATCAGAGAGACTTCAAGGGTAACGTTCATACCTCCTTTCAGGTCAAGACCGAGATTTACTTCACGTTCCTTACAATCCTTGTAAGTAAATTTCTTGAGCCACAGAAAATTATAAACTGTCTCTCCGGAAATGGAATCTAGAAATATCTTCTCTTTCTTTGGATCGCCTTTACTGTATTTAACTGCCTCTTTTTCAACTCTCTTTGTGAAAAAAGTAAATGACAATTGGTATATGCTCACTAAAGCCAGAAGTATAGCAAGTAACCTTATTGCTCCTTTGTTCTGCATTTGTCTATGGTTTAATATCCCTAAAAATTTTAACTTTTCAAAAAATTGGCTGCAAAGATATTTAAATTTTCGATTAAACAACACTTTCCCAACAGCCAAAAGACATTGAATAAAAAAAGACTGAAACCCTCATGTAACGGGCATTTCAGCCTGTCGCCCAAACGATAAGCTGTCCATTGAATATAAAATAATTCAACAAAAAGGTATTGGTTCCGTCTTCAGAAATGATGTTACCTTCCAGTTTACCGGTACCACCGTCCGGTCTGGCTCTTACCCCCAATCGTTGCCTGAAATCGATGTCCCTTTTCCCGCAGATCTTAAGCAACACTTCCTTTGAACACCAGTACAACAAAGCTTTATTACCATCTTCCGCGACAACAGCTATTTCATTATCTGACATAAACCTTGTGGCGATCTTCATTACCTTTCGTGTTACCGGTTCAATATCAATCCCTGCATAACGGGAAGCTGAAATCAAAACAGCCACATGATCATTTGAATGACTAATACTTACTGATTTGCTAACACCATGAAGATAAGGTTTGCCATTAATGTCATAGTTAAGTATTAATTTTTCGTTTAAGAGTGCTGTTATTAATATTCTGGATGACAACCATTCGCATCTTCTTTTTTCTGACGTAAAAGCGGACACAGATTGAATTTCCAGGGGAGTAAATTGATGGATGGAAAGCAACTGGTCACTGCTTTCCTCCATTTTCCAGATACCAATGATTGTTCCTGCCTTCGGCTCAAGTCTGCAAACCAAACTCATAAAATTCGAATCACGATCAGCCACAAATTTAATCGGAAATTACCAATTATACTATGAGTGGCTGTTCAGGTAATTCGGGGTGAAGCGTCATGAACGTCATAAACGTCATGAACGTCATGGGAGTCATGAACGTCATGGGAGTCATGAATGTTACGGTTTTTTCTATTGCCCGATTGTTCATACCGCATAAATGACAATTGCCTAACCTGGAGGACCCTGAACCAAACAAGAAATCACAAATCTCAAAATACAAATAACAAATAAATATCAAGCAACAAAATGACAAAATCAAAGTAGTTAGTTTTGTATTTGAAATTTTGATATTGTATATTATTTGATTTTTGTGATTTGTATTTTGGAATTTTTTGCGAAATGTGTCAAGATTTCAGAAATAAGATACATAAAGCCTTCAGCCTATATACCTATCAGTCACTTGAATTTTTAATATCGTGCATTTGCGTGATTTTTCCCATTTTTGCCGGTGAGTCAATAGACAAATTCTCAAATGAAAAACTGGCCATTTTTGTACAAATTCCTCAAAGCATATTCTGCCATAGGACACAGATTATTCTACAGACGTATTGTGGTAAATAATGCTCAGAATGTTCCGCCGGATGGCCCTGTCATCTTTGCTCCCAATCACCAGAATGCATTAATGGATGCACTGGCTGTTATTTTTACTCAAAAACGACAGGCGGTCTTTCTTGCCAGGGCAGATATTTTCAAAAATCCGATCCAGGCCTGGTTCCTCAGGAAAGTTAAAATCCTTCCGATTTATCGTATGCGCGACGGAGCTGATTCTCTTCAACAAAATGAAGAGATTTTCAGGCAATGTGCCGGAATACTTGAACATAATGGTTCTATTTCTTTATTCCCCGAAACTACTCATACCGGTAAAAGAAGATTACAGCCACTCAAGAAAGGAATACCCCGCATTGCTTTTCTTACCGAAGAAAAAAATCATTTTAAACTGGGGATTAAGATTGTGCCTGTAGGTATTTATTACAGCCAGTATGAGAATTTTTTCACCATACTGCAAGTCAACTATGGCAAAGCCATTAATGTTTCATCTCTTGAACAGGAATACCTTGCTAATCCAAAGAAAGCAATGCTGCTGCTCAGGGATATGATGACCGAAAGCCTGCTCCCGCTGATGATTGATATCCGTAAACAGGAATATTATCATTTTTATGAAAATATAAGGGACATATATGATCATAAGTATCTTTCAGATAATAGCATGTCAGTGAATCAGAACAATAAGTTCCTGGCTGATAAAAAGATCGCTGCAGTAATTGATAACCTGCCCGAAAATGAGAACGATGATTTGCGCCAACTTGTTCTAATGACTGCGGAATATTCTGAAGGACTTAAAAAGATTGGACTCAGGGACTGGATATTTGATCAACCCCAATATTCATTATCATCCTTATTATTTCAATCCTTATCACTCTTGCTTCTGACTCCTTTTATACTATATGGTGTTATCTGCAACCAGTTTCCTGTTTATCTTTCCGAAAGGAATGCAGGAAAAATTAAAGACCATCAGTTCCGAAGTTCAGTGAAGTTTGTTATGAGCCTGATAATCTTTCCTGTATATTATCTTATCCTGATATTTGCAATCTCATTTTTCACAGGCAGTGTATGGTTTTATCTTGCCTTCATTGCCAGTCTGCCACTGAGCGGCCGCCTGGTTTTCTACCATTTTATCTGGTACCGGAAACTCATGTCAAAATTCAGGTTTTATTTTCTGATGAAGAAACAGGATGAACAATTGTTAAAACTCCGATCCATGAGAATAAGCATTATCAATCGGATGGACCAGCTTGTCAGGAGATCATAAAAATCAAATAATTATTCAGCAGAACCTAACCTGGCCGAGCCAGAACCAAACAAGAAATCACAAATCTCAAAATACAAATAACAAATAAATATCAATCAACAAAATGACAAAATTAAAGTAGTTTGTTTCGTTTTGAATTTTTATACGCCACGGCGGATTGTTTATTATTTGTTTTTTGTGATTTGTTTTTTGTGATTTTTTGCCAAAACGCGTCATGGTTCCAGAATTAAGGTATTAAATAAAAAGAAAGGGATGGCAAAACCATCCCTTTCTCTTTTAATCCATGTTATCGGTTATCATGGACAACCCTGGTGACAACCTGAACTGACCGGGCAATTCTGGGTATCGTCGAACACAGAAGAAATGGCAAAATAGTACTTTACATCAAAATATTTAACTTCGCTGTTGTAGGTAAATGAACCGGCCACTCTTCTTACAACATATGACAAATCCCATGTAAGTAAATCGCAGGTACCGAGTGCAACAGGATTGATAACACCAATGGTATTTATTCCACTTACTAAAGATGCATTATATGGAATGTAATTATCAGCAAGAATATTGAACAGATTTAATTCCTGCCAGGTAGCTGCAGAAGGTCCGGTATATGCGTTAACTATTATTCTGGTATAGTTGTATTCACCTTCGTAAACATATGGTCCTTCACAATCGCAGCTCGAAGCCGTCAGTCTCTGCTTGAATTCATACTGCACAGTCGGGGTTAATGAATAGGAAATTGTAGCCGGGTCAACCACTTTTCCGCTGGAGAAATGACCGACTTCAACAGATACCGAATTTGAACCTGCATCATATTTAACCTGATTAATCTGCTTTTCCCAGATATTTGATGATTCATTCAGTACCAGGTAATTCAGGTCAGTGCTGTATACAAATCCATCGGGTGCAGCAAAAGTGATTTTGATAGGTTTGTCAAAAACAGTTCCATTGGGCTCGAATGAGAAAGTTCTCAGAGTGCGGCCCACGACATCTGACATCTGCATTTGTCCCATCATGGAAAGTATGTTAAGAGTAGTGACATCAAGGTTTATAGTCGCCTGAACCACACCATTGACCGTAAAATTGTTTCCGGCCGGAACATCAACGGTAACACCGTTAAAATCATAAGTACCTCCGTAAACTGCAGAAACAAGCTGGCCACCTGAACGGCGGGTAAGGGTAAAATCATAATTGGCCATCAAGGGAGGATTTCCATTATTAACCACCGAAGATGAACTGACAACATAACCGTCTTTGACCACTTTGATCAGAGTACCGTTAGCTGGATAATTCTCTGTTTTGTACCCATAAGCTCCATTATTATCTGTAACAACCTGATTGTTGCCAATAGACACATCAGCGCCAACAACTGGTGTTGAATTTTCATCAACAACCACCCCGTTAATCACATATTGGGCCTGATAATGCTTGGATAAATTCAGATCAGGAGTATTAACTTTAACAAATTCACAAGCCTGCCACAGAAACATAACTGCAACAATTCCGATTATCAATGTTAATTTGTTTTTCATCTCTTAATGATTTTAATGAAGTACAAATGTAGAAATATTTTTTATTTAAGCAAAATAAAATTTTATTAAAAACTTTAATTAATTGCCTTTTAACTGATTTTTAACATAATACGGATTAAAATATTTTATCCAACCCTCAAAATTTGTTCCTGTATCCTGTAAATAAGCGAACTCATTTTTTACATAATACAAATAGGAAATATTATTAAATGGCCTGATCCTTAGTTTTTTGTTTGATTTATACTTTGCAGGATATAAAGGAATACTTAGCCCGAAACCGAAATTATATGCATTATCCACGTATAAAGCCCTGATACTGAATATATATTCATCAAAACACCTGGTAAATGAAACTTCACAAACATCCTGGTAATAAAGGTATCTTCCGTAACTTACGGCTGCATTCAGGTCATATCGTGGTAACCAGTAATTCAAAGTTGCGCGGCAGTTAAAATAATCTATTGCAGAATACCGGAATTCGGCATTCCTGATTGTTTCATTTACAGGAATTCCTGCAGAATCCCGGGTAATCACTGATCCCTTTTTCAGGTAAGTACCCATGCCTGTAATTCCTCCTTCGAGGATGATAAACAGCCTGTCCCTGAAAAAGTACCTTCCCAGTTCAATATCGGCACCATACCGGTTTTGTGTGAAATAGCCCAGGGTCATGTTGGAAATTGTATGGTAAGGAAGCCTGAATAACTGGTTCAAAGTAACGAGACCGGGCCTTACATAATAGGATTCATCAACAAAATGATTCCTGAATACCGGAACAATCAACTGGTACTTTAATGACATACCTTTCCACAAACTCGTGGTAATCTCAGGCAGCAGATTAAATTCGTATTTGAATGGATATTTATAATCTCCTAATTGTAACCCAATCTGTGGTTCTATGCTGATGTCAAAATTCGAAATAAGAGTATTTGTAACAGGTACTTGTTTAATTATTTTCCAATATTCTTCGACATTTGAACAGCTGGTGATATATTGACTTACATCCTCCGGAGAATTGTCGCTTTGAAGGAAAAAATGAAATCTGTCTGCAGGAATTGAAACACACAAAAAGGGGGTTTGCTGGCGTTGAACTATGATGATAAGATTTGAACATCCTGCATATTTGCTGGCTTCCGGTAACACCAAACCGATTAATCCATGCAAAGCATCAGGTTCAAAACGGTAATCATAATTTTCATATGTAATGATTACTTGTGAGTTATCAATACAGACAGCCACATTCCGGAAACCGTACGACGTCAGAATATTTGTAACATTATTAACGAAGATGCTGTCGTTATTACCGAGGGAAATGAAACCTGTCATTGTGATCAGAATTGCCAGGATAATCCGCCTAACTGTTTTAAAGGCCGGGAATTTTTTCATATGGATACTGTCACAATTCAATTAATCAATAATCTGGTTTAAAAATGCAAATATATTAAAATTACGTTGGTACCCCGAAATTCATGCAACCTCAGCCCATTATATTTCGACCTTATATAAGTTTTGTCGGAAATATCTGACTGAGATTTTAACTTTATTCCATTTATATCGATGATAAATACTGATTATCTTTGCAGATCGTCATATTTTAAAATTTCATTGATTAAAATTTGCATTTATTTAATAATAAGTATTTTATGAAAAATTTTTCTATTATTCTCACTGTTTTCTTACTGATTGCCATTCCATGTATCACTTACTCACAGAAGCTGGATGAACAGGCCAAAGCCAATCAATATCTGAAAAATAAAGGAGAAGTTTACCTGAAGGTCGACATTGCTTCACCATCAGAAATAAACCTGTTAACAAAAATTGTATCTGTTGACCAGGTTAAAAACAATGAAGTATTCGTTTACGCGAATAAAAAGGAATTTCAGAAACTCACCGGTTTGCATTATTCATATACAGTATTGCCCCCGCCATCTGAGCTGAATAAATCACCAAAGATGTTCAGTCATCAGCAGAAAAACCTCATGCAATGGGATTCATATCCTACTTACCAGGCATATGTAAGTATGATGTACCAGTTTCAGACAGATTACCCAGCATTATGCCGGATTGTCAATATTGGTCAGACAGTGAACGGGCACAGCCTTCTTTTTGCAGTGATTTCCAATAATGTAAATATCACCGAACAGGAGCCAAGATTTATGTACGAATCGACCATGCATGGAAATGAAACGACTGGATATATTCTGATGCTCAGGCTGATTGATTATCTCCTGTCCAATTACGGAGTGGATGCAACCATAACAAACATGGTAAATACCACTGAAATCTGGATCAATCCTGATTTCAATCCTGACGGAACCTATTATGCGGGAGACAGTACTGTAAACGGATCAATAAGGTACAACGGAAATAATGTGGATCTGAACAGGAATTTTCCGGATTTTAATGGTGGCCCGCACCCCGATGGTAATGTTTACCAGCCGGAGACCCTTGAAATGATGCATCTTGCCGATTCTTTGCAGTTTATTATGTCGGCTAATTTACACACAGGATCTGAAGTATTCAACTATGTTTGGGATGCTGTACCAACTCTCAATGCTGATGACAGCTGGTGGCAGTTCATGGGCAGGATGTTTGCCGATACCATTCATGCTGCCGGTCCTTCCGGGTACTTTGTTGATCTTAATAATGGTGTTACAAATGGTTACGCCTGGTACCAGGTGTTGGGAGGACGTCAGGATTATATGAATTATTATCATCATTGCAGGGAAGTGACTATAGAACTCTCAACCACATTCATACCCGATGGAAGCACCTTGCCAACTTACTGGGATTCAGACTACCGTTCCTTTTTAAATTATATCAAAGAATGCCATTACGGTGTTAACGGAACCGTGACTGATTCAATTACAGGAGCTCCCCTGAACGCTCATATTTTTGTCAACAGTCATGATGTTGATAATACCGATGTTTATACACGCATGCCTTTCGGCGACTATTACCGCCCGATTTACCAGGGTACATACAGCATCACTTATTCAAGCCCCGGTTACCAGTCAAAAACTTTATCGGTTACCATAGCAAGTCATGTTGCAACAGTTCTTAATGTAAAATTGGGACAGATTGCTCCTGTCGTGAATTTTACAGCAGATAATCTATCATCTTGCACCGGTGAAATTACATTTACCGACCAGTCAAATACATCGCCCGGCTCGACATATCTCTGGAACTTTGGCGACGGAACAACAACCACTGAACAAAATCCGGTTCATTATTACACTACCAACGGGACTTTCACAGTCATTCTCTCGGTGACAAATTCTATCGGCACCAATTCAATGACCCAGAATAATTACATCACCATTAATTTACCCGCATCACCAACAGCCGGTTCTGATACCATTTGCGGAAGCGGCAGTGTCACCCTGACTGCAACCGGAGCAGGAACGCTTAACTGGTATACCGTACCTACCGGGGGAACTCCTTTTTATACCGGCAGTTCTTATACTACACCTGTGCTAAATCAGAGCACTGATTATTATGTGGAGAATGTTGTGGAAAATCCTCCGCAATCTGCGGGTAAGCCGGACAATACCGGTAGCGGTGGTTATTTCAATAATACAACCCAGCATTATGAGGTGTTTACCTGTTATGTACCCATCATTCTGCAATCGGTCACGGTTTATGCCAGCGGAGCTGCTGTGCGCACTATCCAGTTGCAGGATTCATCAGGAACTGTATTACAAACAATTGATGCAAATATTCCGGACGGAGAAAGCGTGGTGACTCTTAATTTCAATCTGCCTGCAGGAACAAATATGCGCCTTGCCGGGCCTTCATTTCCTAACCTGTACAGGAATAATGGAGGGTGTACATATCCTTATACCTTAAACGGAGTTCTGAGTATAACCTCAAGCAGCGCGGGATCAAACCCTACCAGTTATTATTATTATTTTTATAACTGGAAAGTGGGCGGATCAAGCTGTATTTCTGCCCGCACCGAAGCAACTGTCACAGTATTCCAGGGAGGTCCACAGGTTGATTTTTCAACTACTATTACCGGCAACCAGGTTACATTCAATAATACCTCTTCAGGTGCAGACACTTATTCATGGGATTTCGGAGATGGTTATAACTCTTCTGAAACCAATCCAGTCCATACTTATTCAGCTTCCGGCAGCTACATTGTGCATCTTATAGCCGTTAATTTCTGCGGTAGTAATGTATTTACCGATACTGTCACTATAGTTAATGACATAAACCTGGTATCTGACCAGTGCACAGTGAAGATTGTGCCTAATCCCTCAGATGGCAGATTCTCCGTTGAATATCAATCATCCGGAAACACGAATGACCGGATAACAATCTATGATATTACAGGCAGAATAATGTTAACCCGGGAAATAACCGGTTACAATAAAGAATCAAAAGTAAAATTTAACTTATCAGGATTTCCTGAAGGTTTATACATGCTGGAAATTAATTCCGGAGGCCGGATTTCAACCAGGAAATTACTGATCAGGTAATTCCTGCAGGTCAGGCAGGATTTGCATTCCGGACGGGATTCTGTTATTTTATATCATTGTTGTCAGGTTAAAATGTTTGAGATTCTTCGTTTCGCTCAGAATGACAAGCTGTTCTGTTGATTTATTAGGGAATAGGGTTATTGGAGGCAAAGCTTCCATTAACCCCATTCTTCCACCTCTTAAATGATTGTCATTACGAGCGAAACGAAGTGCAGCAAGGAATCTAAGGTTTGTTTTGTTATTTTTACCGGTCAACAATGATTTTATATATGCCCTTGCCCGGTTATTAATTAACTCCTGCCAAATAAAAAGCGCAGCGATTATGACCAGATCATCATCGCTGCGCCTTTTTATTATTAATATCCTAACCTGGACGAGCAGTACCAAACAAGAAATCACAAATCTCAAAATACAAATCACAAAAAAAAAACAATCAAAAAAATGAAAAATTCAAAGTTGTATGTTTCGTAATTGAAAATTTGATATTGTTTATTATTTGTTTTTTGTGATTTGTTTTTTGGAATTTTTAGTCAAAACGCGTCAAGATTTTAGAAATAAGATACTAACTGTTTCTGCTAAAGATTATAGTTATGTGTCACATTATTTATTGTATAGGTAACATCGCTGTTACAGGTGCCATCGCCAAAATCAATGCTAATATCCGGTTTGCCTGTACGTGTGATAAGCAAAACACCGGAAACAAAATACGGGCAGCCGATTTCTCTTCGTAAAGCTGTTGTGATATTCACATTGAAATGAATACCTGAAGCGCTTATACCCGATGTAGATCCATTGATAAGGTATACATCGTCAAGCCATGTCAGGGTTGATCCTCCTGCTAACCATGTCCTGGTGCGGTCAGAAACCCAGGATATAGTATCGCTGGTTCCTGCTTTCACAATAGCGCCGTCAATATGAATGGAATACCACTTGTTTCCTTCATTGTTATGACCTTCATTGATAACTGTCTTAGAACCAAGAATTTTGTTGTCATTTACATAATAATTATCAAAACTGATATTTATAACAGTGCCTGAATCCCGGTAAGCGCCGGTATAAGAAACAAGAATTTTACCCCGTCTCTCTTTCTGATCAAGGCATATGCAATTTATGCTGCCAAAATCAATGGTTATAAGATGAGGAATTGATACAGTATCGCGGGTCACCTGGGCACAGCCACTGAGTAAACCCTCGTCTGATTTATAAGACAAGGTGCCCGTACTTGCCTGGTCAGAAATGCTGAGAGCATCAAAATAGCTGCTTTCTGCCAGCGAATTATCCTTTAAAAGATTATAATCCACACTGCTGCTGTCAGTCTCTTTCCTGCAGGAAGTGAAATACTGAACAAAAATAATACAGAGTATTAATCCGACTGAAATTTTAAAAATTTTCATAGACTTAAGTTTTAATGGTTTCAAAATTATACTATTTTGACTTGAAATTTAGAAAAAGGTTTATTTATATAAATTAAGTGGTAAGTCATAAGTTATAAGTAATAAGTAATAAATAATAAGGTACTCAAACCAAATAACTATACTCCTAAATAATTATTTCCTTTCGGAGCGGACTCAATCTTCAAATTTTCAAATTCCCAAATTTTCAAATATTGTTTATTCGTTTTTTTACATTTGCGGGTTCATAAATTTATTAATCTTAAACTTTGAATATGAAAAGATTTGGTATTTTGTTGGTTGCATTTATTTTTCTGTATTCAGTCAACCTATTTTCACAGGAAAATACTGAAAAGAAAAACGAAGGCTACAAATTTGAAACAATCAAGCAATTAAAAGTCACCCCGGTGAAAGATCAATCAAGGTCAGGTACCTGCTGGAGTTTTTCCACTGTTTCATTTCTTGAATCTGAGTTAATCCGTACGGGCAAAGGTGAATTCGACCTGTCTGAAATGTTTTTTGTGCGCAAAGCATATTCCGGGAAAGCAGAAAATTATGTAAGAATGCATGGCAGTAATAGTTTCGGTGGTGGAGGCGAAGCTCATGATGTAATCAATATCATGAGGAAATATGGCCTGGTACCAAATGAAGTTTATTCAGGAAAGGTGATCGGTGAACCCAATCATATTCATGGTGAAATGGATGCAGTGTTAAAAGGTCTTATTGATGAGGTGGTGAAAAACGGGAATGGCAAGTTGTCACCGGTATGGCGCACTGCATTTGATAAAACGGCGGATGCCTACCTGGGTGAAGTGCCGCAGAAATTCACATACAAAGGAAAGGAATATTCACCTCAGTCATTTGCACAGGAACTCGGACTGAACCCCGATGATTACGTGGAGATTGGGTCGTTCACCCACCATCCCTTCTATACAAAATTCATTCTTGAAGTACCCGACAACTGGGCATGGGGAGAGATTTACAATGTTCCCATTGATGAACTGATCGAAATACTCGATAATTCCATTGACCAGGGATATTCGGTTGCCTGGGCAAGCGATGTGAGCGAGAAAGGATTTTCCTATAAAAACGGGGTAGCTATTGTTCCTGAAGAAGACACAACTAAAATGTCTGACCAGGAAAAAGCCAAATGGGCGCAACTCACGGACAAGGAAAAAGAAAAACAACTCAATTCATTTGAAAAACCCGGAAAAGAAAAAGCAATCACACAGGATATGCGCCAGCAGGGTTTTGACAATTATTCCACAACCGACGACCACGGAATGCACATTTTCGGTACGGCCAAAGACCAGAACGGAACCAAATATTATATGGTAAAAAACTCCTGGGGAAATAAAGGCAATGATTACAAGGGTTATTTTTATACATCCGTTCCCTTTGTGCGTTATAAAACCATGTATATTATGGTAAATAAGAATGCCATACCAAAGAATATCAGGAAGAAACTGAATCTGTAAACAGGCATTAGGCATCTGTATCTTATTTCTGAAATCTTGACACGTTTTGGCAAAAAATTCCAAAAAACAAATCACAAAAAACAAATAATAAACAATCCGCCGCGGCGGACAAAATTTCAAATACGAAACAAACTAATTTGAATTTGTCATTTTGTTGATTGATATTTATTTGTTATTTGTTCCGCCACGGCGGATAGAGATTTGTGATTTCTTGTTTGGTTCGGGCTCATGCAGCTTGGGCAATAGGCATTAGACAATAACATGTGACATGTTTTTGATCCCGGGCAGTTATTTTTTCGGAAATAAATGTTATATTTGTAATGTAAATCCTAAAAAATACTGCTATGAAAAAATATTTTTATGCAATATTTTGCCTGGTTTTCCCTCTGACATTATTCTCCCAGTCAGATAATCCACCGACTATTAGTGCAGTTGTAACCAATATAGGATGTCCCGGAACCAATGCCGGAGTAATTGATATTACGGTGACCGATGGTTCAACTCCTTATTCATTTCTCTGGAGTGATGGCAGCACAACCGAGGACTTATCAGGAATATTATCTTCAGGTAATTACTGCGTGACGGTTACCGATGTACAAGGTTTGACCGATACTGCCTGCTGGGATGTTTCCAGCCTGCAGGCAGAAATCGTAGCCATTACTCCCAGTGCAACTACTGCCTGCGCTGGCGATACAATTACCGTGACAGCCTCTCTGGACTTCAGCAACTATATCTGGTCAAGCGGCGCTACTACTTCCGAAATATCAATTACCTCAACCGGAACATATTCTGTTACAGCGACGAATAGTTGTGGTATTCAAACAACCATCAACCAGCATGTGCATTTCTATCCATCCTCAGTACCGACAGTTTCCGCTGTGCCTTCAACAATTATTTGCGGAAATACTCCCGTAATCCTCGAAGTAGATAATCCCGGATTATATTCTTACTTTCTCTGGTCGACCGGTGCGACCACACAATATATATCTGTTTTTACTCCAGGGCAGTATACAGTTTCGGTGACAACAAATATAAATTGTCCTTGTCCCCCATCACAACCCGTCACCATTACACAGGGATACACGAGTATCAGTCATTTAAGCAGTAATTGTGTTAATCAACCGGTACAATTGAACATATCATGTTTGCCGAGTACTGAATATGAAATTGAATCAATTCCTTTTGCACCTGAACCCATTACCGGTACAGATGCCGGTGTTACTATTGATGACGAGGTTTATGGGCCATTTCCCATTGGTTTTGCTTTTAATTTTTTTGAAAATATTTATCTGCAGTTTTATATTGGTTCCAACGGATGGGTGGGTTTCAGCGGAGCTCCAGGCATCGAAGATCCTGAATTTGATCCATGGTCTACAACCTCCATTCCGGGTACAGGAAACGGAACACCAAAGAATTGCATCTTTGGTCCATGGGAAGACTGGTATGCAGCGGCACAACCGAATCCCGGTCATTATATTCGTTACCAGGTTTATGGTTCAGAGCCGTATCGCAGGCTGGTTGTGACTTTCGACAGTATTCCCATGTTTGACTGTACTTCGTCTTTCGGTAGTTTTCAGATAGTACTGTACGAAGGCACCAACATTATTGATAACCATTTGACATTCATCCCGTCTTGTCCTGCATGGAATTCCGGTCACGGTGTTCAGGGGCTGCAAAATGAGGCCGGGGATTTAGCTTATACAGTACCCGGAAGAAATAATACAGACTGGACTGCCCTACATGAAAGCTGGCGGTATAACCCAAAGATCACTTCCTGGTATGAAGGAAGTCTGAACACCAGTCCTATCGGACATGAATCACATATAACCGTTTCTCCTGATAATACTTATTATCTGACCGTCAGTTACGGAAATGATCTCCTTACGGTTGATTCAGTTACATTATTTACTGCGCTTGCAGTGAGCGTAACCTTTGAAAATGTAAGCTGTTACGGTGCAAGTAATGGAAGTATCAACCTGAGCGTTTTAAATCCCGCGGATACGGTTCATTATTCATGGAGTAACGGTGGGACAACCGCAGACATTAACGGGTTGGCTGCAGGAAATTACATCGTTACAGTTTCAACAGATAATTGTTCAGATACTTTTTCTATTAATATAGGTGGACCAGATGAAATGCATGCGATAATACATTCTGAAAATATCGGGGATAACGGATATGGTTCAGCTTATATAACAATGACAGGAGGTACACCACCGTATTCATTTCACTGGTCGACCGGCGCAACTACAGAAGATTTGCCTTATCTTAGCTATGGTATCTATAATGTGACAATTACCGATGCACATGGTTGCATTACCACCTGCAGCACTTTTATTTCGGTTGGAATCGGCGAACTACCTGACATTAATGGGTTTTTTCTATATCAGAATTCCCCTAATCCTTTCAGTGAAAAAACCGAAATACAATTTAACCTTCCTGTAAAAACCCTTGCTGAACTGGACATAAACAATATCTTTGGCGAAAAGATTGCGGTAATATTCAGAAAAGAACTCGGTCCCGGGCTCCATTCTGTCATTTTTGATGCAACGCATTATCCATCAGGTGACTATTTTATCACTCTGCTGGTTGCCGGTAATAGAAAATCGATAATGATACAAAAAGAGTAGCAACGGAATGGTGAATGGTGAATAGTAAATTGTAAGTAGTATTCCTGCAACTTGACTCCTAACTCATAATTCCTAACTCATAACTCATAACTCGTAACTCGTAATTCGTAATTCGTAACTCGTAACTCGTAATTCGTAATTCAAATTTCCGTTTCTGATACATGATTCTTTCGGTAGTGATTGTCAATTACAACGTCAGGCATTTTCTGGAGCAATGCCTGTATTCGGTGCAAAAGGCTGGTAAAGGAATTGATCCTGAGGTTTTTGTGGTTGATAATAATTCGGCTGACGGCTCATGCCAGATGGTAAATGAAAAATTTCCCCGTGTGAAATTGATCGAGAACCACAAAAACCTGGGCTTTTCAGTTGCCAATAACCAGGCTATCAGACAATCAACCGGGAAATATATTTTACTTCTCAATCCTGACACAGTGGTTGAAGAAGATACCTTCCTACGGATCACTGATTTCATGGAGTCTCATCCTGAGGCCGGTGCGCTTGGCGTAAGGATGATTGACGGGAAAGGACATTTTCTGCCGGAATCAAAGCGTGGTCTGCCGACTCCAGCAGTAGCCTTCTATAAATTATCAGGATTATCAAAGCTTTTTCCCAAATCAAAAATATTTAACCGCTACCATCTCGGATATCTTGACAATGAGCATGTGCATGAGGTGGATGTGCTTTCTGGTGCATGCATGCTTCTGAGCCGCAAAGCACTGGAAAAAACCGGTCTCCTCGATGAGGACTATTTTATGTATGGTGAGGATATTGACCTCTCTTACAGATTGACAAAGAATGGCTATAAAAATTACTATTTCCCGGGTACCACCATCATTCATTATAAAGGAGAAAGCACCAGGAAAGGAAGCCTCAATTATGTAGTCATGTTTTACAATGCCATGATCATTTTTGTGAGTAAACATTTTGCCGGCAAAAATGCACGGCTTTTTTCATTATTCATCCGGATAGCTATATATTTCAGGGCAATAGCTGCCATAGCCAGCAGGTTTTTCCGGCAGGCATTACTTCCTCTGCTCGATACAATGGTTGTTCTTTCAGGTTTTTTGCTTGTCATACCGGCATGGGAGCACCATAAACTTGAAGGTGGATCTTATCCTGACATGTTTATTTATGTTGCACTCCCTTCTTATATTCTGATATGGTTATTGTCCGTTGCATCAGTACACGGTTACCGGAAACCCGTTTCAATACCTGCAATGATAAAAGGTCTCTGCATCGGAACGATTATTATTCTGCTTATTTACAGCTTGCTGAGTGAAGAATACCGTTTTTCAAGAGCCCTTATCCTGATAGGATTTGTATGGTCGGTCATTGGACTTACTATCCTGCGCGTGCTGCTTCATTTGACCGGACTGAAAATTTTCCGCCTGAATTTACGCAAAAAAAGAAAAATTATTATTGTTGGCAATGTCCCTGAATCACTGCGGGTGTCTAAACTTCTTGAGCATACCGGGCTTAAGTTTGAGATCACCGGTTTTGTCAGTCCTTCAAACATTGCAGGCTTTGCTGAAAATTATATCGGCGAAATAAGTCAGTTGAAAGAAATTGTATTAATAAACGAAACTGATGAAGTAATTTTTTGCGCCAGTGATATCAGTTCCCGGGATATTATCCGTAATATTCATCATCTTACCGGTTTGGAAGTTGACTATAAAATTGCTCCTCCTGAAAGCATTTCTGTGATTGGAAGCAATTCGATTGATACTGCCGGCGACCTGTATGTTATTCACAACAATTCCATCGCAAAAGAAACCAATCACAGAAAAAAAAGAATTTTCGATCTTGCCGCGTCATTGCTGTTACTGATCCTGTCTCCTGTCCTGGTATGGTGGGTGGACAAATCAGGAGGGTTCATCATGAATATTTTCAGGGTGATATCCGGAAAATATTCCTGGACCGGATACTGTCCGGGATATTCCGAAAATGAAGACCTTCCTGAGCTCAGGCCGGGAATTTTAAATCCTTCAGATACCCGTCATTTTAAAGAAATTACAGGCGATCTGCTAAGAAAACTGAACCTTGTATATTCTCAGGATTACAAACTGGTAAATGATATTCAGATAATATACCGTGGATTCAGGAATACCGGAAGGCAGGTGAATAATTTGAAAATTTGAAAATTTGTGGATTTGAAGATTTGAAGATTAAGTTTACTCCGAAAAATAAATTTATTGCCACCAAGGCGCCAAATCACATTATTTCACCAAAAATCTAAGTATAATATTCTGCTTTATAGGCGCTTAAGATAACAAAATTACCAACATGTTGTCGCTAATCTTATTCCTGGGAAACGGATTTAATTTTCCAATTTACACATTTTCAAATCTTCAAATTAATTTAATTTCTATAATAGTCTGGTTTTTTAGCATTTCTCATTTTTTATCACTGATATCCGGAGAAAACATTAATAAGCATCTTAAATCCCTCGATTCTATGAGTTTCCAGAAGATTACGCCCCTACAGGGCTTATGATTGTCAGGAATATTTTTCTACAAAGATTTCACCCCTGACGGGGTTTATCTGACACATCAAGACTTTAATCCCGTAGGGATGGAATCTTTGTAGAAAGAAATAAATTGCGGAATTTAAGTCACGTAGTGACGATATAAGAATTTAACCGGACAATAATGATTTTTATACATTTTCAAATCTTCAAATTTTCAAATCCTCAAATTTTCAAATCTTTGTTTGTTCTTTTGAACTCTTTAATTACAGCCGTGTTAATTATTTTTATGTAAATTTGAGTTCTGTTTAGTTTACAAGATATTCAGGAAATGGCAAGAATTGAAGTACAAGTACCCGCCATGGGTGAAGGAATAAAAGAAGCTACGATAACCAGGTGGCTTAAAAAAACCGGCGAACCGGTCAAAGAAGACGATTCAATTGTTGAGATTGCTACCGATAAGGTTGATTCGGAGATCCCATCTCCTGTTGAGGGTACTATGACCGAACAATTGTTCAAAGAAGGTGATTCAGTCATGGTTGGCAGTGTTATTGCCATTATCAGCACAGGAAAAGAGGATGAACCGGAACCGCAAAAACCCGGGCTTCCCGAAATAAATATTTCACATGGTCCCTTGAAAACTGTAGCCAAAACCTCTGTAACAGATGATCAGAACAACACTCCTTATTTTACGGATAGAAAAACCCCTTCAGGCAAATTTTTATCGCCGCTGGTGAGGAGTATTGCCGAAAAGGAAGGAATCACGGCTGCTGAACTCGATTCCATCACAGGATCCGGAAAGGACAACAGAATTTCGAAAGATGACCTGGTACTTTATCTTAAGAACAGGAATGCCGGTATCTCAGACATTATTACTTCTGCTGAAAAAACTGAAGTCATACCTGTCAAAGAAATCCCTGCTCCCGTACAGGTAGTTACCTCACAAACTAAAAGCTATGGCAGTAATGTTGAGATCATCGAAATGGACCGCATGAGGAAACTGATTGCTGAAAAAATGTTGTTATCCAAACAATTATCCGCTCATGTAACTTCCTTTGTTGAAGTAGATGTGACGGGTATGGTCAGTTGGCGTGACCAGGTAAAAGACGATTTTCTGAAAAGGGAGAATACAAAATTAACCTTTACCCCATTGTTTGTTGAAGCAGCAGTAAAAGCCCTCAGGGATTTTCCGATGATCAATGTATCAGTGGACGGAACAAAAATAATAGTCAAGAAATTTGTGAATATCGGTATCGCTACCGCTTTACCCTCCGGCAACCTGATTGTTCCGGTGATAAAAAATGCCGACCAGAAAAACCTTGCCGGACTTGCCAGATCAGTAAATGATCTCGCCGACAGGGCCAGGAAGAATAAACTATTGCCGGATGAAATTACTGAAGGAACGTTTACCATCACTAATTTCGGCACATTCAGCAACCTTACCGGAACACCCATTATCAACCAGCCCGAAGTGGCCATCCTTGGTGTTGGAGCGATTATAAAAAAACCGGCGGTTGTCACTACCTCGGCCGGTGATTTTATTGCCATCAGACACATGATGATACTTTCTCTTTCGTATGATCACCGTGTGGTGGATGGTGCACTGGGCGGACAATTCCTGTGGAAAGTCGGGGATTATCTCGGAAACTGGGATATCACCAGGAAAGTTTAAAGTTCATAAAGTTAAAAGTTTGTAAAGTTTGTAAAGTTTCTATTTTTACGAGGTTGTTATTTTAAAATTGTTATTGTTCTGTTAAATTTTTATGTCGTCACTACGTGACTTAAATACC
>JAPLDU010000013.1:0-4251 GCA_026391255.1 Bacteroidia bacterium
ACTCATCACTCATCACTCATCACTCATCACTCATCACTCATCACTCATCACTCATCACTCATCACTCATCACTCATCACTCATCACTCATCACTCATCACTCATCACTCATCACTCATCACTCATAACAGCCTTCTTCCCGGGAATTATGAATTAATGAATAATACCCATTTCTTTTCCTGTTTTTTCAAATTTATCCAGAGCAAAATCAATTTGTTCCCTGGTATGTGTTGCCATCAGTGAGAACCTGATGAGCGAAGAATCTGAGTTAACAGCAGGGGAGACTACCGGATTCACAAAGATACTTTCTTCCAGTAAGCGAATAGTAAATTTAAAAGTTTTGGTATCATCCCTGACGAAAATTGGTATGATAGGACTTTCAGAAAAACCGGTATCGAATCCAAGCTGCTTAAAGCCATTCAATGCATAATTTGTATTTTCCCATAGTTTTGTGATCCTTTCAGGTTCGCTGAGAATAATATCCAGAGCGGCAATAACACTTGCAGCCGAGGCAGGTGGCATGCTGGCGCTGAAAATGAGCGACCGGGCATGATGGCGCAGGTAATTGATGGTATCACGATCACTGGCAATAAATCCACCAACTGAAGCCAATGATTTGCTGAATGTTCCCATAATCAGGTGCACTTTGTCTGTTAGTCCGAAATGAGATGCAGTACCTCTGCCTTGCTCTCCTATGACACCCAATGAATGAGCGTCATCAACCATAACGCATGCGTCATATTTTTCAGCAAGGCTGACAATTTCGGGCAGTTTGACAATATTTCCTTCCATACTGAATATGCCATCTACAACAATTAGTTTTACATATCCGTGGTCGCAGTCTTTCAGTTCTTTTTCAAGAGAAGAAGGGTCGTTATGCCTGAATTTTTTTATTTTGGAAAATGATAAACGGGTACCTTCAATGATGGAAGCGTGGTCGTATTCATCGATAAGAATATAATCGTTTCTGCCTGTTATCGAAGATATTACGCCTAAATTTACCTGGAAACCCGTACTGAAAACTATTGCCTCTTCTTTATTAACAAAATCAGCAAGCCTGGCTTCCAGTTCTTTATGAAGCCTCAATGTTCCGTTAAGAAAACTTGATCCGGCACATCCTGTACCGTACTTATCAATTGCCTTTTTAGCTGCTTCTTTTACTTTGGGATGATTGGTCAGGCCAAGATATGAGTTGGAACCGAACATCAATACATGTTTACCATTAATGATAACTTCCGTATCCTGCTCAGAATCAATCACCCTGAAATATGGGTACAAGCCATTTTTCATAGCAACCTGAGGAACGATGTACTTCGCCATCCTTTTGCTTAAAACACTCATTTCAGAATTATTAATGGTAAAGTATGAAAATAATCTGTACCGGCCGTAAAATTATAAGCTAAAAGGAGAATAACAAGTTATTCATATTATTTTTTTGAAAAATAATAAGTATATTATTCATATACAATTATATACATTTATAACTGGTTTTTCTGTATATAACCTGTTAATGAAATTCCGGATAAAAAGTGTTAAAAAAAATAAATTAAATACATTATTAACACATATTCAGTCATATATAATTTTCCGGACTGAAAAGTAATCGCAGGTACATAACCCAAGGTAAGCCCTGAACCTAAATTCCTTGTAAAGCTACAGGGTACTTGCCCTCAGATTTTGTAGGGATTGATTGACTGATAATTTCCTGTTCACTTAATTCCGGAAAATTTAGTCTCACAAATAAAACAAAAAGGTAATTATTATATGGTATTAGTCAGGTATAAAGATCAACTAACATTAAATGTTTACTTATCGTCATATTACTGTCAAAGTGAATTGAATTGAATTGAATTAATGTTTTAATAATGAAGTAAGACAATCTTTAATTAACATTGGCCTGATTGAATTGATCAGGATCATGCCATATCACTGTGAAATAAAATGATAAATAATCAGTTGATTTAATTGAATTTGAATTATGCATAGCTGAACTGAATGAATCTGACCATTGATATTGGTAATTCTGCTGCTAAACTGGCTGTATTTGATGCAAGCAGGTTAGTCTGGAAAACAACCGCTGATACAATAAATTCAGACTTTATTACGGGATTACTCGTAAGGTATCCTTTGATCGATAAAGCCATTCTGGTTTCAGTGGCCGGAAATGATCTAACTGATTTTGCTATGTTGAAAAACATATTTCGTTATTTTATTTATCTGGGAAAGGATACATTGTTGCCAATTTCAAATGAATACCAGAGCAAAGAAACACTCGGCTATGACAGGATTGCGGCAGTTGCCGGTGCAAGGCATATTTTACCCGGGAAATTCCTGCTGGTTATTGATGCAGGTTCAGCACTGACGTTTGATTTTATTGACGGTAGTGGTAAATATCTGGGAGGTAACATCTCCCCAGGTATATCTATGAGATTCAAGGCTTTAAATTCGTTCACTGGAAAACTGCCATTGGTCGGGATAAATGATCAGTCCGGACTGATCGGAACAAACACTGAACAGGCATTGGTATTTGGTGTTCAGAACGGTGTTTTATCCGAAACTGAAAAGTACATCGATAAGGTAAGAAATAAATATCCTGACTGTGAAATCGTAGTAACCGGAGGGGACTGTGGATTTTTTGAAAAACATCTCAAAAGAGTCATCTTTGTTGAACCGGATCTTGTGATGCTTGGTCTGAATGAGATATTGGTATATAACATTGAAAATAAATAATATACGATAATATTTAGAATGAAAAGATTCAGTTTGATTTTTGCTTTTATCATTGCCTGTATTGTAATTGTTAATGCTCAGAGCAGTACAACTTCCCCATATTCAAGATTTGGATTAGGGGATCTTTCATTACCCGGATTTGGCCAGAATATTGCCATGGGAGGCACAGGAATTGGCATTCGGAATTCTTACCATATAAATATGTGTAATCCGGCTTCTTATACAAGTTCCGACAGTCTGTCATTCATATTTGAAAATGGTGTCACGGCTAAATATACACGTTATGAGACACTTACAGAGCCGCAGTCAAAAAATGAATTGAATTATTCATACCTGGCCATAGAATTTCCGGTCAAACGTTGGTGGGCATTTGCTGTCGGTCTTATTCCATATAGCAATGTCGGGTACAGCATTATGACAGACAGTATGGAATACTCGGCTTCTGATACCATTCGCGTACAAAAATCATACGTGGGTGAAGGTGGCATCAACCAATTGATATTGGGAACATCCTTCAAGTTCCTGAAACATTTCTCATTTGGTATTAATGCTTCATATATGTTTGGTTCACTGAATTATATCAGGGTCGTTAATAATTATAATGCAAATGGTACCAGTAATAGTTATATGTATAATTTTCAGTCTACTGATAAAATAATTGTGAGTGACATTAATTTTCTTTATGGCGTACAATATTCGGGAAATTTAAATAAGAATACTGGCTTTACCATTGGTTTAATTTATGGAAAAAGTACTAAAATATCTGCTTTCAGGAATACTTTGGTTGAAATATCCAACAGTTTTACTACTGATACTATTACGAACGTTGACGGAGCTTCTGATCACATTGTTCTGCCTACCACATTTGGTGCAGGTTTCAGTATATACAACTCAAAACTAATATTTGCTGCAGATTATAGCTTTCAGAATTGGTCAAAAAGTACAGTTTTAGGATTAAAGGATTCTCTTGCAAACAGTAACCGGATTTCTTTCGGCCTCCAGTTTTTACCGGATGAGAGAGCTTATAACAGTTATTTTAAACGTATAGAATACAGAATAGGAGGACATTACTCTGATTCATATATCAGTCTTAGGGGTGAACAACTGAAAGATGCCAGTTTGAGTATTGGACTAGGATTTCCATTAAGACGCACAAAATCAAGTTTGAATGTCTCATTTGAATTTGGCGAAAGAGGGACTACTGATAAACAGTTGATTAAGGAGACTTATGGGATATTGCATCTGAACCTGTCTCTTCACGATTTTTGGTTTATAAGAAGGAAGTTTGATTAACGATCTGCATATACTATTGCATCTTGAATATTTGTAATATTTTGATAACTTGTAGATTACACATTATTATTTATTTAATTATATCAGGGATTTTATTATTTTCTTCCTGTGAAAACTCCATAAAAGAAATCAAATCATTGCCTGATATCAGCAATTTGCCTGTTCAAACTGCGAATAATATAGATATAATTTATAGTGACTCAGCCCAGATAAAAATTAAAATTTCAGC
>JAPLDU010000013.1:4296-19806 GCA_026391255.1 Bacteroidia bacterium
GGTTTTTTATAATCCTGACAAATCCGTGCAATCAACACTTACTGCTGGTCATGCAATTTACAAAGAAAAGCTTGAATTGTGGGAAGCAAGTGAAAATGTGGTGGTTGTAAATCAGAACGGAGATATTATCAACTCAGAGAAAATGTTTTGGGACAGGAAAAAGGGAAAAATATATTCAGATGAATTTGTCAAAATAACTACCAAAGATGAGATTATTTACGGAAACGGCTTTGAAGCAGGGCAAAGCCTCAATAATTGGGTGATTAAACAAATTACCGGAACCGTGAATCTTAAAGAGACCTGATAAATAAATAAGGCATAAGGCAAAAGGCATAAGGCATAAGGTAATATTGGTACTACTTTATGAACTTTAAGAACTTTATTAATTATACGCTTAGGAAACAAAACTTACCAACATGTTGTCGCTAATCTTATTCCCGTGAAACGGATTTAATTTTCAAATTTGCACATTTTCAAATTTTCAAATTAATTTAACTGCTTTATTCTTATATTAGCGGGTTAATTTGATACGTCAATTTTAAATTAAATCATTTCGATATGAAAAGAAAATATACTTTCATTTCAGTGATGGTTTTCCTGAATTTATTGGTTATATTCCTTTTATTTTCAGGTTTTAATAATCCACCGCAGTATATATTGCTGGCATGGAACGATCTTGGAATGCACTATGCCGATAAAAGTTTCAGCAAAATAACCCTGATGCCTCCTCACAACAATGTCAGGGCGCAGGCAATTCAGGTGGGGGCCATACCGACCTTACTTACCTCAGGTTATCATGTAACATATGAAGTACCGGGAAATACATATTCAGTTGGCAAGACTGATTTCTGGACATATGCCCAGCAGCTTTTCGGTGTGACTCTGGCTGATAATATTGGACTTACGGGTGCAGGGCTTTCAGGCACAATGACAGCTTCAACTGATTATTTTAAGACGGATGGAATTCCGCTGACACCATATCAGGATACCAATCTGAATGTGGAAAGTCCATTTCAATTGGGTTTATTTAAATTATACGATTCCGGAAATAACCTGATAGCTTCTACTCAGAATGTCATTCCTGTATCTGGCGAAATTAATTGTGTTAGTTCAGGTTGTCATTCAAGTGAACAGAGTATTATGGATAACCATTCTGATCAAACACTGACTGCTCCTGTATTATGTGCACACTGCCATGCTGATAATGCACTTGGAACAACGGGAAACGGGGAAGCGCCGATATTTTCAAGGGCCATTCATAGTGTGCATGGCAGCTTGACCAATGATTGTTATAAATGTCATCCGGGACCGAACACTCAATTTTACCGGGATGCAATGTTGACAAATGGTTTTACATGCCAGGATTGCCATGGCAGCGTTTCTAATGTTGCCAGTACAATTTCATCCGGTCGTCAGCCATGGCTTCAGGAACCATCCTGCACTCAGACTGGTTGTCATGCATCCCAGTATGCCCCCAACACAGGTTTACTATATAAAGATTCGAAAGGACATGGCAATTTGTATTGCAGTGCCTGTCATGGTTCACCGCATGCAATTACTCCTACCAATCAGGAAAATGACAACCTTCAGAACTTTACTCTTCAGGGTTACAACGGAACATTGGACAAATGCGATGTTTGCCATGGCTATACTCCTTCTCTTGCCGGTCCGCATGGAATTGTTGTCGGAGAGATCACACCGCTCTCAGGTGAAGTGGCCGATTGTGACAGCTTATTGCCAAATTATCCTAATCCGGTTGGTACATTTACCACTTTTCGTGTAAAAATTAAAGATGCAGGTAAGGTCAATATTGAAATCTACAACATCACAGGTCAGAAAATGCTTACCATTCTGCATCGTAACCTTAATAAGGGAGTGTATGAGTTTCCTTTTGATACCCGCAATCTTTCTGCAGGTTCTTACATTGTGAAAATGACAAAAAGTAATTTCTTCTGTTCACAAAATATGATCATTCTTTAAGCGTTTCTGCATGTATAAGAAAGCCCTGCAAAATCAGGGCTTTTTTATGGTCATTCCTTAGCGAATGTCAGACCTGAATTTCATAATAAACCATAGCTTTGCAGTTCTTAACATCATAAAATGAAAAGAGTCTTCTATTTCCTGATTTTAATTATTACAATATCTCAATCATTTGCCCAGAATTATTCTGTATTGGGAACAGTTGTCGATAAAAATACCAATTCTCCTCTCATTGGAGCTAATGTCCTATTAATCAATCCAAATGATACTACTAGAAAAAAAGGAATTATCACTGATAACGCTGGAAAATTTGTAATTTCCGGCCTTACGTCTAATAAATATATTATAAGAATTACATATATTGGATATAAAACATATAATCAGAACATTACATTTGATTCGAGGATTAATGACCTTGCAGTTATTGCACTGACAGAAAGTGTAAAACATTTAAAATCAGTGGATGTGGTGGCTAAACAGGTGGGTGTTCAGCAGGTTGGTGATACTACACAATACAAAGCCAGTACATATAAAGTCAATCCTGATGCAACTGCCGATCAGCTTGTTACAAAGATGCCGGGAATTACTTCCGAACAGGGAACCGTAAAATCAAACGGTGAGAATATTCAACAGGTACTGGTGAACAATAAACCTTTTTTTGGGGATGATCCGAATGTTGCCCTGAAAAATTTTCCTGCAGAAGTAATTGATAAAATTCAGGTTTTTGATAAATTGAGCGACCAGGCGCAATTGACCGGCTTTGATGACGGTAATTCTATTAAGACGATGAATATTATTACCCGGACACCTATGAATAACAGCCAGTTCGGGAAAATATTCGCAGGTTATGGCACTGACGACCGTTACATTGCCGGTGGAAACATCAACTATTTTAAAGGAGATGAAAGGATATCAGTCATAGGTCTTTTTAACAATGTAAACCAGCAGAATTTTTCTACTCAGGACCTGCTTGGAGTGATGGGTAGCTCTTCATCTCGCAGGGGTGGCTTTGCAGGGCAGCGTTTTTTAGGTGACAGAGGAAGCGGGGGATCAGGTGGTGGCGCTCCCGGCGGATTTGGAGGAGGCAATATGAATAACCTGCTCGTTGGTCAACAGAATGGAATTGTGACAACCAATGCTGTCGGAGTTAATTATACTGATAAATGGGGATCAAAAGTCAGTGTTACGGGCAGTTATTTTTTTAACATGACTGATAATAAAAACAATTATAATTTGATACAAAATTATTATGATTCAATTAACAATGGCCTGGTTTACAAAGAAAACAATTTACAGGAAGTGAAAAATATCAACCATCGCTTTAATCTCCGCTTTGAATGCACCATCGACACACTTAATTCATTGATATTTACTCCCAGGTATAGTATTCAGGACAACAATCAGTGGAATACGACATCCGGGGAAAATATTAATTCCGTTGATGCCCTGCTGAGTCAGATGAATACCGGTACGCACAGCCAATATACCGGATATTCCCTTAATAATAGCCTGTTATTCAGGCATAAATTCCAGAAAAAGGGCAGGACTGTTTCTTTAAACATTTCTTCGGCTTTTAATAACAAAACAGGAAGCAGCAGTCAGAATTCAATTACTGAATATTACCAACCTATTGATACTGTTATAATTAATCAAGTTGGAGATTTGAATTCCTGGAATTATTCCTATTCCGCAAGCTTAAACTATACTGAACCAATCGGCGCGAAGGGACAACTCCAGTTAAATTATTATCCTTCCTACGGTCATAGTAATTCAGATAAAAGAACGCTCAATTTTAATGCTGCTGATCAGACGTATAACTTAACCAATCCGACATTATCAAGTATCTATCATAATATTAACCAGACCCAGGGCGCCGGTATCACTTATAAATTCAATGGTTCAAATTACTTCTTGTCGGCCGGGCTTAACTACCAGAAAGATAAGCTTGACGGAGATCAGATTTATCCTTATTCCTATAAAACTGAAAAATCATTTAACAGTCTCCTGCCAAATTTTTCCTACAACTATAAAAATAAAACAGGTGAAAGCATCCGGATTTTCTACAGGACATCGACAGTTTCTCCGACTACTTCACAGCTTCAGAATGTGATAGACAATTCCAATACATTGTCTTTATCTACAGGAAACCCAAATCTGAGACAAGAATACATGCAAAATTTCACGACCCGTTACAGCCTTACAAACTCTGAAAAAGCGACCAGCTTTTTCGCCTTTTTATCAGCTCAGTACACACAGGATTATATTGCTAATAATACTTTTATAGCCAATAATAATAGTAATGATACTATTAATGGGATTGTATTGTATAAAGGAAGCGGAAGCCAGTTTACCAGACCTGTAAACATGAATGATTATATGAATTTCAGAAGCTTCCTTACCTATGGATTACCTCTGAGTTCTGTAAAATGTAACCTCAATCTGAATGCAGGCTATTCATATTCAAGTACTCCCGGTATTATTAATAACAGAAACAACCGGTCAGTCAATAGTACTAGCAATTTGGGCATTGTCATTGGCAGCAACATCAGCGAAAAAGTGGATTTTACGGTTTCATATTTTGCTTATTATAATACAGTCTCCAATAATCTTCAGGAAGCGCTGAACAGTCATTATTATTACCACACTGTTACCGGCCGTTTCAACCTGATTTTCTGGAATGGTTTTGTTCTGGGTTCTGATATGACTCAGACTTATTATACTGCTTTAAAAAGCGGAAGTTTGCAGAATTTCATATTATGGAATATGAGTCTTGCCAGGAAATTCCTGCCCGGACAAAATGCAGAACTGAAAATATCGGCCTTTGATATCCTCAACCAGAATAAAAGTTTTCAGAGAAGTGTTACCGTTGACTACATTGAGGATCTTAATACAAACGTGCTGAAACAATATGTTATGCTTACATTTACTTACAATCTGAAAAAATTCAAATGATTCAGGTTATGAGTTATATATTCCGATAAGTCATAAGTCATAAGTCATAAGTCATAAGGCAATAGACATAAAGTAATGAAAAGTACTATTTTACTTTATAACTTTATAAACTTTATGAACTTTATTAACTTACATTTTTCCGAATGGCCTGATGAAACTTAAAGCATTATTAATTATTTTCGGCATAATTTGCTTAAGCTCAGTTATCTGTGCACAAAAAATCAATGTATTTCTTCTGGGAAATGGCGGCGACCGTAAGAAAATTCCTGAAGTAAGTTCGGCATACTATTTTTTAACGAAAGATGAAGGAATTCATGCTGATTACCTGGCATTTTCAAAATTAAAAGCCAATCCTGACACCCTTAAAAAGTGTGATGTTCTCTGGTTTCACAGCGATGATACTGCCGAATTCGCCGGGCCGGCTGTTGATCCGGAAGTTTTAAAAATTATTCAAAATTACGTAAGCACTGGAGGTAAATTACTGCTTAGCTTAGATGCCATGCGTTATCTTGTTAAGCTTGGAATTGAACCGATTGCACCTTCAGTCAGGCATGTTAATCTATTTGATGAAGGATATGGCCGGAAGGCCGGTTTGCATGCCTTGAGATATCATCCTGCATTTAAAGGACTTAACGAAGGTTCTTATATTTTCGTTCCGAATTCTGATATTACCTGCAGGCAGGTTGGTTATTTCGATGATGTTGTACCACAGAATGGTAAAGTGTTTGCTGTCGATTGGTCATATATTTTTCTTCATGAAAACTCAAAACTGGCTCTTGAGTATAATTATGGAAAAGGAAAGATAATAGCTATTGGCGCTTATATGCTTTTTGCCCGTGACAATGCCAATCGCAAGCAACTCGTGATGTTTACAAATAACATATTCAGATATCTGGCATCCGGCGCTGAAGAAAAAAAAACATCATACTGGAGCTATAAAATAGCTCAGGTAAAGGAACAACAAAATCAGCGCCCTGTAATTGCGCGCGGTAAATCAGTAAAATGGGATGAAAACAACGATTCACCGGTACTGAAAGAAAATTTTGCAACAAATACATTCTGGGACCTGGCCGGCGAACGAATGGTGGTCATGGGCAAAGAACAAGGAGGCATTGATGAGATTTGGGCACATCCCGTAATGGCAATCCGTGATTACCAGGCTGGCATTGTATTTTCCGGTAAAGACACCATTTATAAACTTAATAACCAGAAGCCTCAGATTGAGGTGAGGCCTGAATGTGTGAAAAGGGTATATAAATTTGCAAAAGCATATCTAACAGAAACCATCACCACATCAAACGATCATCCCACAACTATTATCCATTATGATTACAAAGGTGTAAGTCCTGCTAAGATTTTCATTCAGTTTAAAAGCAACTTAAGATTGATGTGGCCCTATCCTGAAACTACTACCGGTAATATGAATTATGGCTGGGATGAAGGCCTCAATGCATTTATTATCAGTGATGAATCAGGCAATTACGCTTCGGTTGCCGGTTCAAATAAAAAACCTGATTTCACCGTATCCGGCAGGTATGATGATTTTCGGCGGAATGTTACAGCCTCAGGTTCCGGCAAAAAGAATATTAAAGAAGACTCGTTTACCGGTTCTGTCACTGATAAATTGCAGGTGGGCGCTTTGGCTCAATTCAGTCTTGATATGAATGAGACCTTTGATATTGTGATTTGTGCCAGCGGTGAAGGAGTAGAAAATACACTGAAATATTATAGTCAAGCAATCATTTCACCGGCAGCAGTTTATGATGATGTAAAGGAATATTGCCGAAAAATTTTTAATGATAAACTGATGATAACCAGCCCGGATGCTGAGTTTAACGAAGGTTACCGCTGGGCTTTGGCCGGCGCTGACCGCTTTTTTGTGAATACTCCCGGTGTGGGTAAATCATTAGTGGCGGGATACTCGACTACTGAATACGGCTGGGATGGCGGACAGAAAGTGAATGGTCGCCCCGGATATGCATGGTATTTTGGCCGCGATGCCGAATGGAGTGCACTGGCTTTATTGGATTACGGTGATTTTGAAAATGTGAAAAACATACTTGAGAACTTCATTAATTACCAGGATTTGAATGGTAAAATTTACCATGAACTGACCACGTCTGGGGTCGTCCATTATGATGCTGCAGATGCCACACCACTGTTCATTATCCTGGCAGGTAAATACCTTAGCGCTTCTGGAGATATTTCATTTATCCGCAATTGCTGGAAGTCAATACAAAAAGCTATTGATTTCTGTTATTCCACTGATACCGACGGTGACCACCTGATTGAAAACACCAATGTTGGTCATGGTTGGGAAGAAGGAGGTGTGCTGTTTGGTTGTCATACTACGCTTTACCTGGCCTCACTTTGGGCTGAAGCGCTAAAACAGTCTTCGTTCATGACACAACAAACAGGCATGTTTCTCGAATCATCAAAATATATAGCAGAAGCTAAGGTCGTTGATAAGATCATTAATACTAATTTCTGGAATAACAAAACAAATTTTCTGTATCATGGACTATTCATTGATGGAACTTACCAGGAAGAAAAGAGCATCATGCCTGCTGTACCAATGTATTTCAGGCAGGTAGATTCGGACAAGACGTCCGGCATGCTTGAAACATTTGCGGGTAATACATTCTCATCCGACTGGGGTTGCCGTATCATCAGTGATAAAAGTCCTTCATTTGAACCAAAAGGCTACCATTCCGGCAGCGTCTGGCCTCTGTTTACCGGTTGGGCAGCTTTGGCAGAATATAAGAATGATAGACCGGTACAGGGTTTTACCCATATTATGAATAATTTTCTTTTATACAAAAACTGGGAAAAAGGATACGCTGAAGAAGTGCTGAACGGTTCAGAATATAAACCGGCAGGTGTCTGTCACCACCAGTGCTGGTCGGAAACCATGATCCTGCAACCGGTCATCGAAGGATTGCTTGGATTGGAAACCATGGCAGTAAAAGACTCGATAAGCCTATCACCCGCATTACCGCTGGATTGGGACTCACTAAAAGTTAATAATATCAGGGTAGGAGAACATGTTCTGAGTTTTAATGTGCAAAGATCAGACGGGAAAATTAAATATCATTTTGAGCATGTGGGCAACAGGCCGCTGATGGTTTCGTTTTCACCGGTCTTACCTGCCGTAACTAAAATTAAAAGCTTCAGAATCACCGATGCTTTGAACTGGAAAGAATTGCCGGAGCTGAGAAATGAACAGTCCGTCATTCCTCATTATTTAATTAATATTATGCATAATACTGATATTGAAATTATGACGGAATATGAGGCAGGAGTAATTCCTGTTAATCCGCATCCTGTTCCCGGTTATAAATCTGAAAACCCTCACATAATTTCGGAAAAATATGAGAATGATAATGCTGTTTTGAAATTAGAAGGGAAAAGTGGAACTACTTATGATATCGGATTTTATCTGGAAGGTAAATCATTTAAGATAATTACAGGTGGCAAAGAACATGGAAGCAAAGGAAATATTCATTTTATTTCCGTCGATTTTCCGGTTGATAAAGAAGATTACGTGACAAAAATACTGAAGCTTAGTTTTTAATGATACATTTGAGTACAAAGGTATTTCATAAGACATGCCCGGGATTTATTTTCATGATATTTTTCGGAGTACTAATTGACCATAGTTTATTTGCCCAGCCTTTCCTTTCAAATCTTCACGCTAGTCAGAATGATCCTTTGTTTACCACCTATGCTGCTCCCATAAGCAGGTCGGAGTACAAGACCGACCAGGCCTATTCCCTGATGTGGTACGATGGTAACAGGGATGTTCGTTTCGAATCAAAAGATGGTGGTAATTTTGGCCTGTTTTTCAGGATGGGAAAGGATTTTTGTGACAGACTGAAACAATTTTATACTGCTCCTGTGATTACCACTTCTTATTCTGATATTGTGAAGTTATTTTATTATCCCTTCAGAAATATTAAAGTGGAGATCACTTTCGATGTGTATTCTTCCCGGATATCTATCATGGATGTCAGAATAATCAATGAAAGTGATTATACGGCTGAGATTGAGGTATTTCCTTATTTTCAATGCAATAACCCTTCCTTGACCGGATTCCATTATTCTGAGAATGAATCCGCCTTTGCATTCAATTTCCTGAAAAAGAAAGACAACTGGATGATCGAACATGATATTCCTGTTGTTTCAAACTTTCATAATTTATTTATGACAGATTTAAAACCAGTAAAAGCAGGAGTATTCAAATATCCACTTAATGAAAAGACGGTTGATTCTCTGGTTACGCAAAACTTATCCGGGATAAAAAAGTTCAGCATTTTGGCATTCGGTAAATCCATAATTTTAAAAGCAGGTGAATCTATTTCGTTTAGAATAATACGGGGACTGGATGATTTTAATAATGATCAGTCATTTTTGGCCGGTCAGTGTAAATCAGCCATGACTATTGATCTGCAGGGGATTATCAGGGAAGATGAAAATATTTATTCACAGATTTCTGACCCGCATTCCGATAGTGCTGAGACCAACATGCTTTACTGGTCAGCATTCAATCTGATGAGGCAATGCATGATGCCCGCCGAAGGAATGTGCAAGGAAAATTATTATGTATTTTCGCGCGAACCAAAGTGGGGATGGGGCTATGGAGGCCAGGTGTTTCATGAGAGCCTGAGCATGCTTGCGTATATGTATATGGATAGCGTGGGAGCCATGAATTCGCAACGGGTTTTCATGGAAAGGCAACATCCTGACGGTTATATTAATTACCGGACAGGTCCTTACCTCGATGAAACCATTGAAACCCACGGACAACTTACCACATCAGCGCCCTGGTTCAGTTATGAGAATCTTGAGATTTATCATTTGACCCGGAACCGTCAGTTCCTGAAGCAGTCATTTGAATCGGGTGATAGATTATTCCATTATTTTATCAATAACCGGGACAGTGATCATGATGGCCTGTGCGAATGGGGAGGCGATGCTGTGCTTGAATCCGTCCGTGATGCAAGGGTCGCCATCTGGGATAAAGTGGGTGATCCGTCGGCATTCGAATCGCTTGACCTGAATGTGATGCTCGTAAAAGAAGCAGCTTCATTGCTCGAAATGGCCCGTGAACTGGGTATTGCATCAGCAATAAATTATTACACTGAAGAAATAACCAAACGAACAGCCTTGATCAACAAGACATTTTGGGATGAAAAGACAGGATTCTATTACCATGCGGATAAGAAAAACCAAAGCTTCAGTTATAAAAGCCCGGATGACCTGAAAATAAAGGAGATCATCGGGTTTCTTCCGTTATGGGCAGGTGTGGCTGATAAGCAACAGGCAGAAAGATTGATGGATCATTTGCTGAATAAGGATGAATTTTGGAGAGACTATGGAATACCTACGCTTTCGGCTGATCATCCCTATTATAATCCGATGGGCTACTGGAACGGCCCGGTCTGGGTGCAGTGGGATTACCTTATATTCAGAGGAATGATTGATTATGGTTATCATGCAGAAGCTCTTCAGTTATGTAATAAAATCACAGACAATATGATTAACGAGCTAAAAATTGATCATAATTTCTGGGAATTCTACAGTCCCGACGATCACCAGGCCGGATGGAACAAAACCTATATCTGGGCGGGGATTGTTGCCCGCATGATACTTGATTCGGGGAAAATCAGGTACAAAATGAGAAAATAATTCAGAAATTCATATTTTTGTTTAATAACTAAGCATACTTATGAAAAGTACAACATGGTTATTCATATTCACTTTGTTTCTATGTCATTTTTCACAGGCACAGAAACTTCAGATCAGCGATCCATACCTGCAAATAAAAGCTGATGGCGCATCGCCGCTGTATACCACTTATGCTGCAGCCATGGAACGTTCCCGTATGTATGGCGATAAGGCATACAAAATGGACTATTATTCTGATTGCAGTCCGCTCAGTTATTCAAACGACCAGGCCGGCAGGATGTTTGTCATCTGGAAGGTAGACCAGGTGGTGATAGATAAGATCAGCGAGTATTATTCCAGACCAGTAGTCACCGTGTCATTTCCGGATATGGCAATTATTGAGTACCAGCCTTTCAAAGGGATATCCGTGCAGGAAACATTTCTTGTTTACAGTTCAAAAATATCAATTGTCAGCATGATTGTGACAAATAATTCCGGTATTGATCATGCGGTAGAGGTGTATCCGGTGCTTGACTTTGGTAGGGATTCGCTCATTATTAAATCCTGGGACAAACAGCACCAGGCATATATCATGGAGCATAAGGAAAGCCTGAAACGTCTGATCAGTAATTTAAAAGCCGAATATGGATACCCGACAGACTGGACAGATTATTTCACTTGTAACCAGCCGGTATATTCTTATGGAGCCTACCATGGTAATATGAAAGACTTTTATAATTTCATCAAGACTGACTTCTATTCAGCCAACCGGAATGATTCATTGAACAGGAAAATCAATACCAATGCGACATTTGCTGCGCTGCACATAAAAATTCGTCTGAAACCGGGCGAAACAACAAATATCAGGTATATCAGGGGAGCTCAGGGAATTGATGAACCACTGAGTGAGCTTGTCAAAACTGCAGATCAACTGAAGACAATTTCGTTGCAGTCGTTTGCAGATGCTGATGTTCAACTGTTTTCAAAAATACCACATATTAGTTTCTCCACCGAAAATGAACACCTGGTGTATCTAAGTTCCTTCAATTTAGTCAGGGGTTGCATGCTTCCACCTTCGGGAAAGACGACGCATAATTTTTACGTTTTTTCACGTGAGCCATTATGGGGATGGGGTCATGGCCACCAGGTACTTCACGAATCGCTCAGCATGCTGGCATATTCTTATTTAGACCCTAAATCTGCCGAAGAATCACAAAGGGTTTATATGGAACAGCAGGGCAAAGACGGGTTTATTGCATACAGGCACGGCCCACGTGGTGTGCAGGACTACCCCCATAACGGCAAACCTACCACCTCGGCGCCTTTTTTCTCCTGGATCAATCTTGAAGTATTCAAAGCTGGAAAGGACACCGCATTCCTGAAGGAAGCCTATGCTTCTGGCACAAAATATGTTGATTGGTTGTTCAAAAACAGGGATACTAACAAGGACGGTACTTTTGAGTGGGGACCTTATGGAATTATCGAGAATGTGAGAGATTGGTACAATGCTGTTTTCCAGGTCTCTGCTGAAAGGCATCTCGATGTGGATAAGGAAGATATCAGCGACGAGCTGGAATGCCTTGACCTGACTCTTATGGTCATTAAGGAAATGCGCAGCTTGTCGGAGATGGCGGATATCCTCGGATTAAAAAAAGATGCTCTGAATTGGAAAAAGAAAGTTGACAAAACCTGCGAACTCGTCAACAAACGTATGTGGGACGAGGAAACTCAGTTTTATTATTCTGTAAATAAGAAAGATTATACTTTTAAATTCATGACCAGGGACCTGAGGCGCAAGGAGATCATTGGCTTTCTTGCCTTGTGGGCCGGTGCTGCACCAAAGGACAGGGCAGACAAGCTGGTGGCCTGCCTGACGGATACGGCACAGTTCTGGCGTACATATGGTGTTCCTACGCTCTCGGCAAAAGATGATTGGTACAGTCCCTATGTTGATTACTGTTGTAAATGGAACGGCCCGGTGTGGCTGTTGTGGGATTACATGGTGTACGACGGGCTGAAGAGCTATGGTTACAATAAGGAAGCACATGTACTTGCACAGAAAATGATGCTTGCAGTTACTACCCAGCTTTCTAAAAACCACAACATGTGGGAATCATTTTCACCTGATAATTCCGTGCTGAACTGCCCGTCAAATTATATCTGGGATTCAATCATGGCAAAATTGCTGATCGAAGAATATAAATAATGTATCAGGTATCAGGATTTGTAGTCACGCATGGCATGCGTGAAAGAAAGAAGAATGATGAGTTGTAGTCATGCATGGCATGTGTGAATAATTTGAAAATTTGAAAATTTGAAAATGTGATAATGTTCGATTGTTCAATTGTTCAAATGTTCAATTGTTCGATTGTTCGTTTTCATACGTATGATTTGTCTCTTATCACTCCCTCTTTTTCGCAAAAAATTCTTTCATCAATATAACACACTCATTCTGTAAAATTCCTTTGGTCACGGTAGTTTTCGGATGCAGAATTTTGTGACTGAATTTTGAATATCCTTTTTTTTCATCATCAGCGCCATAAACAATTCGCGAAACCTGAGCCCAGGCTAATGCGCCGGCACACATGATACAGGGTTCAACAGTTATATATATGGTACAGTCGTCAAGGTATTTTCCGCCAAGGTAGGATGCGGCTGCTGTTATGGCTTGCATCTCGGCATGTGCAGTAACATCATTCAGTGTTTCAGTCAGGTTGTGGGCACGGGCAATGATTTTACCGTTACATACCACGATAGCGCCGACAGGCACCTCATCTTTTTCAAAGGCTTTCTCTGCTTCCCTCAAAGCATGTTTCATGAATTGTTCGTCGGTATACATTTTAGTATCAGGTATCAGGTATCAGGTATCAAGTATCAGGAAAAAAAATTATCTCATTATCACATTACCATGTTATCACATTGTTACATTTTCAAATCTTCAAATCTTCAAATCTTCACATTATCACATTATCACATTGTTATATTTTCAAATCTTCAAATCTTCAAATCTTCAAATCATCTCACCGTCTTTTTTTTACTTTTGCAAACTTACAAAATTACCGGATTATGTACAGAACCCACATTTGCGGCGAACTTCGCCAGGTCAATGTCAACATGGATGTTACATTAAGCGGATGGGTGCAACGTGTCCGCAACCTGGGAGGTATGACTTTCGTTGACCTGCGCGACCGCTATGGAATTACACAATTGGTTTTTAACATGGAGACCGATCCGGCGCTAGGTGAAAATGCCCGGAAATTAGGCCGTGAGTTCGTAGTACAGGCAGTTGGTACAGTGGCAGAACGCAGTAACAAAAACCCACGCATGCCGACCGGAGATATCGAGATCATTGTGAAATCATTTAATATACTGAATTCATCAGAATTGCCACCATTTACTATTGAGGATGAGACTGACGGAGGCGAGGAACTCCGCATGAAATACCGCTATCTCGATCTGAGACGGAATCCCAACCGGAATAATCTTGAACTCCGCCACCGTATGGCACAGGAAATCAGGAAATACCTCGATTCGCAGTCTTTCATTGAAATTGAAACACCGGTGATGATCAAATCGACCCCTGAAGGTGCACGTGATTTTATTGTTCCTTCAAGGATGAACCCGGGAGAATTTTATGCTTTACCGCAATCTCCGCAGCTTTTCAAGCAGTTGCTGATGGTAGCGGGTTACGACCGGTATTTCCAGATAGTCCGTTGTTTCAGGGATGAAGACCTGCGCGCCGACCGGCAGCCTGAATTCACGCAGATTGACTGCGAAATGGCTTTCGTTGAAAGGGATGATGTGCTCGATACTTTCGAAGGTCTCACCAAACACCTGTTCATGTTCGTGTTGGGGAAAGAATTTAAGGAACCATTCCTGAAAATGCCTTATGCAGAAGCCATGGAAAACTATGGCAGTGATAAGCCTGACCTGCGTTTCGGAATGAAAATCCGGGATATGAGTTCTTTTGTGAAAGGAAAGAATTTTATGGTGTTTGACAACGCTGAATATATCGGAGGCATTTGTGCTCCTTCCTGTGCTATTTATTCCCGCAAGGAATTAGACGAACTCACCGAATGGGTGAAAAGGCCACAGATAGGAGCAAAGGGACTCATCTACGTCCGATATAACCCAGACAATACTCTGCGTTCGTCGGTGGATAAATTTTATCAGGAATCTGACCTGCGACTTTGGGCTGAAAAATCAGGTGCCAAACCAGGCGACCTCTTACTGCTGATGGCAGGAGAAAAGACAAAAACGCTGAAAGCATTGAGCGAGCTCAGACTCGAAATGGGATCACGTCTCGGGCTGAGAAATAAAGATGAGTTTGTTCCATTATGGGTGGTCGATTTTCCTTTGCTTGAGTGGAATGAAGAATCGAAACGTTTCTTTGCCATGCACCATCCCTTTACCTCACCAAATATGGATGATATTGCACTTCTTGATACTGATCCGGGCAATGTCAGGGCAAATGCTTATGACCTTGTGATCAATGGCATCGAGATTGGAGGCGGTTCCATCCGTATTCACAACCACGACTTGCAGCGCAAGATGTTCCAGGTTCTTGGGTTCACAGAGGAACAGGCACACGAACAATTCGGATTCCTCATGAATGCATTTAAATATGGCGCTCCTCCCCATGGTGGTGTGGCATTTGGCTTCGACCGCTGGACAGCTTTGTTTGCAGGGACTGATTCAATCCGCGATGTCATCGCCTTCCCGAAGAACAACTCCGGACGGGACGTGATGAATGACTCACCTTCTGTTTTGCCGGATGAACAGTTGAAGGAGTTGTTTATTAAAGTGATAAAGCCGGTAGTCGAAAGTTCATAAAGTCATAAGTCATAAGTCATAAGTTATAAGTCATAAGTCATAAGTCATAAGTCATAAGTCATAAGTCATAAGTCATAA
>JAPLDU010000024.1:0-55411 GCA_026391255.1 Bacteroidia bacterium
CAATAGGCATTAGGCAATAGGCATTAGGCAATAGTTTAAAGTTTATAAAGTTTGTAAAGTTCATAAAGTTATAATCCGTAAGTTATTAGTTGTGATATTGACATATTTGTTTAATTGTTTAATTGTTTATTTGTTTATTCGATTGTTCAAATGTTCGTTTGTTTGTTCGATTGTTCGAATGTTCATCCCTATCCTGATACCTGATACTTGATACCTGATATTAATAACTCATCACTCATTTAAATGGTTTCAACCGAAGTAATGTATTTTTCCATCTTCTGCCTCTTCATCACGGGAGTGCTGGTTTTAGACCTGAAAGTGATAGGGAGGAGCAGTCACAGCATTACATTCAGGGAAGCCCTGATCTGGACCGCAGTATGGGTAAGTTGTGCTTTGATGTTTTACTTCATTATCATGTTCCATGGTGAAAAGATCCACGGAATCAATAACCTTGAAGAGCTCAGAAACATTTGCCAACGATACCAGAGCCACCTTGTTCTGAGCAATAACTACGCTGAAAGTCTTGACATGTACAGGCGGAACATGGCCACCGAATTTATTACCGGTTATCTGATCGAATATACCCTTTCCATGGATAATATTTTTGTAATCATGATGATATTAAGTGCCTTCATGATAAAGGAAAAATATTATAAAAGAGTGCTTTTCTGGGGAATACTTGGAGCCATTGTACTCAGATGCATTTTTATATTTACCGGTTCTGCACTGATAAGTAAATCAATCCTTGTTCTGATAGCATTCGGATTATTCCTGATTTATTCAGGAATCAAAATGTATATTGACAGAAACAAAGATGATAAGATCGAACCCCAGCATCACTGGCTAGTCAAATATTTGTCAGTACATCTTCCAGTCTTCCCACGTTATGTGAAAGATCATTTTGTGGTGTACAAATCGAAAAAAGCATGGATCACTCCTTTGTTTATAGTGCTTATCCTGGTCGAGTTTACCGATCTCATTTTTGCCTTCGACTCCATCCCTGCTATTTTTGCCATTACCATTGACCCTTACGTGGTTTTCTTTTCAAATATCTTCGCAATAATCGGCTTACGATCCCTGTTCTTTTTATTGATCAGGATCATATTCCTGTTCAGGTATTTAAAGACAGGAGTATCAGTGCTGCTGGTGTTTATCGGTATAAAATTAGTAACCAACCAATGGCTGCATGAAATTGGTTTTAAAACGGTTTATTCACTGTATTTTATAGTGGCAGTATTATCAGTCAGTATTCTCGCTTCAGTCCTGATCCCAAAGAAAACAGAAGCCGTAAATCAATAGAGTCTGTACATAGTATTCAATATTTTGATTAACGAATATCGATTACTCACAACTACTTATATTTTTTAAGGTTTTCGTGAAATCGCTTCGCTAAGTTAACGATTTTATATTTTTGATGTTATCATTAAATCAGATGATTACACAAACTTCTTAAATCTAAAATCGTTAATCTTATTCTTAATTCAAAATTAATGACTTTATGGACCGACATTAAATAGTCGCTTTCTGGACATCCTGATAATTTTGTTGAATAATTTGCCTATGTGAATAAAAATTTATTAACTTTGTTCATGGTTATGCAAAAGAAAACCCATTCATGCATTATAAATATAATTGATTTACAGAACTTACTTAATTATACTAATCCATGAAAATAACATTTAATATCTTACTAATATCATTTTTGACATTCATCTCTTCTGCCCTATTGCTGGCACAATCGCCTTTTTCCAAAGTTTATTATCTCGATACCGCTTCTGCACCGGTACATGCAAATTCAATCGTGAGAACAACCGGTAATCATTATTTACTTGCAGGTGAGGAAAACTTAAATCCCTTAATCATAAAAACGTATACTTCGGGAAACATTATCTGGAGCAAGACTTATGGATTGCATGGATCATTCTTTTGCCTCACAGGCACTTATGATTCCTGCTATGTTTTTGCCGGAAATATTTTCAATTCTGAAGACTCGGCAAGCAATATATTCTGTGTCAAGATCAATTATGCAGGAGACACACTCTGGACAAGGGAAATTGATATGGGCATCAATGACTATGCTCTGAGTATTCAGCAAACAAATGATAAGGGTTATATCCTTTGCGGATTTACCAGCCCGGATAATTATAATGCCGGATCCTGGGGAGAATATTATTACCATTATACCAATATTATTATCGCAAGGCTTGATTCTTCAGGTAATATAATGTGGGGAAAAATAATTTCGGGCGGTAATTATTCCGGTATTGCAATGTCAATAAAACAAATTCCTGACAGTGGATTTATTGCCACCGGATCCTTAGCAGATTCCAATTCTGAACCATATTATACGTCAAAGTTCTTTCTGCTTAAGACAGACCCTTCCGGAAACATTATTTGGTTTAAAAAACACAATTGGACTGTTGATAATCCTTCTGTGGGTCTGGATTTGCTTGTGACAACTTCCGGCCTGCTTTATTATTTCTCTGCTAACGATTATGGGTGTGTTTTAATGAAATCTGATTTTTCTGGAAATGTAATCTGGGGAAAACAATATAATGTTTCTTCCGGAGGAGCTTTCAATCTGCCATTAACAAGAATGCACCCTTGTTCTGATCAGGGATTCATTATTACAACCTGGAATGGTTTATTGAAAACGGACTCAACAGGAACCCTTGCCTGGACAAGCAGTTACTGGGTTTCTTCGGTTTCCGACTGTTTGGAGACTGCAGATAAAGGCTTCATTGTTCTTGGCAACGGACCAATTATTGTATTAAAATATAATCAACAACCTGAAATAGCCTTATTAAAGACCGATAGCCTTGGAAATACTTCCGAATGCTTTGAGGGAGCCGATTCAATAACATCTTCTCCGTTTTATATAAATATGATACAGGCTTCATTTACTAAAACTATGGCAGGTACTATCAAAATGCAATACCCGCAAATTACAGATGTTTCAATACCCGAAAGAAATGGCTGTGTGGATGTGGTTGGTGGAAGCGTTAAAGAAAATCAACCGGACAATAATTTCTTTAAGGTATATCCTGATCCGTCAGACGGGCATTTTCAAATTATTTTTAACAGAGTTATGAACCTCGGATGGATAAAAACTGAAATATACAATCCGATTGGCCAAAAAGTATATGAATCAGAAAATTCAGGTACTGACAGGTTACCGGTTAATCTTAATGGTGTTTCCGATGGAATTTATTTTATCAGGGTCATGAATAACGGTAATATCAGCTCACAAAAAATAATCATTGACAGGAAAGATTAATAAACTTGCTGAAACAGAGAATTGTGATGTCAATCAAATGGTAACAAAACTGATAGGCAACTTTAAAAAAATGAAAAGAAAATAGAAAGTTTGTAATTGTGAAAATTAATAATTCAAGAATTTGATATGATCCGTCAGGAAGCAGAAGTTATATTACAAAAGACATTCAAACTTAGTCATTTTTATGATGAGCAATGGACGACCATAGAAAAAATATTAAAAGGTGAAAGAGTACTTCTGATAGAAAAAACCGGATTCGGGAAATCATTATGTTTCCAGTTTCCTGCCGTTTTATTTAAAGGAACAACTGTAATATTTTCACCACTGATCGCTCTGATGAGAGACCAGGTTAAAAAACTTACTTCTCTTGGAATTTCTGCCAGATGTGTAAATTGTGAACAAACACTGGAGGAAAACTCACAAATAATAACAGATGCCAAAAACGGTAAAATAAAAATACTTTACATTGCGCCGGAAAGACAGGAAAATTCCGAATGGATTGAAGCAACCAGGCAAATGAATTTGTCTATGGTAGTTGTGGATGAAGCACATTGTATATCAGTTTGGGGACATGATTTCAGGCCGGCATTCCGACGAATAATAAATCTTGTCAATCTATTACCGGAAGGACTTCCTGTTTTAGCAACCACTGCAACAGCCACAAAAAAAGTCGAATCCGATATAGCTGAGCAAATGGGAAATAATCTGTCAATTATCAGAGGAACCCTGATGCGTGACAATTTTAAGTTATACGTCATTAAAGTTAATTCCGAGGATGAAAAAATGATTTGGTTAGGGCAGTATTTAAATAAATTTCCAGGTTCAGGAATTCTTTATACAGGCACGAGAGTAGATACTGAGATTTATTCAAAATGGTTTGAGTACCTGAAAATACCCTCTGCCGGATACAACGCCGGACTTGATGCTGAATCGAGAATTGCTATTGAGAATGGATTGATGAATAATCAATGGAAATGCGTTATTTCTACAAATGCTTTAGGCATGGGAATTGACAAACCGGATATCCGGTTTATCGTACACACTCAAATACCCCAGTCACCTGTTCATTATTACCAGGAAATTGGCAGAGCAGGAAGAGATGGACAGCCAACTCATATTATTCTCTTTTATAATCCGGAAGATAGAGAACTCCCGGAAGCATTTATCGAAGGAGGAAGGCCTGCAATATCAAAATATGAAAAGGTAATAATTGCCGTAAAAAATGAAATGCTTGGCGAAAGAGAACTGATAAAAAAGACTAACCTGAAGCAGAATCAGATCAGAGTTATCAAAGCCGATCTGATTGAACAAAAAATAATTCGTGAAGTTACTATCGGAAAAAGTAAAAAGTTCGAATATATCACCGGAGCGCCTAAACTTAATACAAAAGCATTTGAAGAATTACGTGCAGGAAAAACAAGAGATCTGGAAAAAATGATAGAGTATGTTGAAACCAATCAATCCCGGATGAAATATCTATGCGACTATCTCGGGGATTACTCTGCACATTCATTCAACAATTGTGATAATACAGGACTGAAAAAGATTACAGTTTCTGTTTCTCCCGAATGGAATCAGAAGTTGCAGGATTTTCGTGAGGATTATTTTCCGGAACTCGAAGTCGAAACAAAAGGAACAAATTTGGCAAATGGCGTTGCCGCTTCATATTATGGTATTTCAAATGTTGGAGGTGCATTACACAGAAGCAAATATGAAAATGGCGGTGACTTCCCCGATTTCCTGCTAAGATTAATTTTAAAAGCCTATCGAAAAAAGTTTGGACAGGAAAAATATGATTTGATCCTTTACGTGCCACCTACAAAATCGGGCGACCTTGTTAAAAACTTCGCAATGAAAGTCTCTCAGGTATTAAAATTCCCCATCTACCACGATCTTACAAAGCAAAGAATTACAAGCGAGCAAAAGGTTTTTGAAAATTCATATTTAAAGCATGATAATGTCAAAGATGCTTTTGTTTATAATGCGCCCGATGAAATCAAAGGGAAAAGTATTTTATTGATTGACGATATATTCGATAGCGGTGCAACGGTTAAGGAAATTGGAAGATATTTGTCCAATATCGGAGCAGTAAAAATTACACCTCTGGTTATTGCCAGAACAGTAGGAGGAGATTTAGTATGAACAAAGAAGCAGCATATTGGATTACACTTGCACACTTGCCGGGATGGGGTCACTTGAAGATCAATAACCTCATTATTAAATTCTACCACGAGAATAAACAAACCATTGAGGATTTTTTTCAATTATCAGAAAATGAATGGATAACGCAATATGGAATAGAATACAAGGAAATTGAAGATTTAAAGAAAGCTAAATCTGAATTGGCAAATAATGCCTTCTTAGCCGAATCGCTGTTAAATGAAGGTTACGAGTTGATTCCAATTACTTCACCGGAATATTCTAAGACTCTTAAAGACAATTTAAAGGCTGCACATGCACCAGCATTGTTATATGTCAAGGGAAATAAACAAATAATGCATGAAAAATCCATTGCTATTGTCGGTTCACGCAACGCCTCTGAAAAATCATTAGAGTTTACTGATAATATAGCTAAGCTGGCAAGTAAAGAATATAAAGTTGTTGTCAGTGGTTTTGCCAAAGGAGTGGATAAACAAGCACTGGATTCTGCAATAAATTACAAGGGACAAAGCATCATTGTACTACCGCAGGGTATAATGACTTTTGGCTCAGGATATCAAAAATACTATAAGCAGATTGTTGAAGGTGATGTATTGGTATTAAGCACTTTTTTCCCGAAAGTACCATGGAAAGCGGAATTGGCCATGGCCCGAAATCCGGTTATTTATGGGCTTGCTGATGAAATTTATGTTGCCGAGTCTTCTGAAAAAGGAGGAACATGGTCTGGTGTTGTTGACGGATTGAGAAAAAACAGAAAAATATATGTGCGAAAACCAGAACCATCAGAAAACACGGCAAATAATTTATTGATACAAAAAGGAGCCATCGCAGTTGATTTTAACGGCAACCCTGTTCATAGTTATCAACCGGTTGAAACAATAGAATTCACTTCTGTTGCAAATGAACCTGTTGCTGATTTTAAAAATAAAATTTTTGAATTGCTGAGTTATGGAGAATATTCCGCAAAGGACGTCATCAAAAAACTTCGACTTACCTGGACAGAAAAGAAACTCAGAGATTTTCTCAAAGCTCAGCAAGAAGTTGAAACCATTCATAAAAAGCCTTTACACTTTACGATGAAAAATTCAATAATTAAACAAAAAAAGCTCTTTGAATAATCAGGCGTAATTTGTTATGAGTGATGAGTGTTTCAGGGTTTCAGGGTTTCAGAGTTTCAGAGTTTCAGTGTTTCAGTGTTTCAGTGTTTCAGTGTTTCAGGATGAGTAATGAGTTTCGACTTACGACTTACGACTAATGACTTATGACTTACTCCTTCTTTCCGCTGGCATTGAACAGGATATCCTTTTCTTCTTTGCTGAGGCTTTCATAGCCTGATTTGGAAAGTTTGTCGAGAATACCATCAATGCGCTCCTGTTTCATTTTTTTGGCTTCATTGTATTCCCAGTCGGTCATGTCGCGTACATGACTGACTTTCATTTTTTTTCTTCTTCTGAAAACTGAAGTAAGTGATTCAAATAACCTACTGTACAAATGAGTCAGGTCAACTCCTTTTTTTAACTGAACGGCAAACAGGTAACCATAAAATGCACCGCCAAGATGTGCAATATGTCCTCCCGAATTGCTGGAAGGTATACTTATCAGATCAAGAGCAATGGTAGCTATAGCAATGTATTTGAGTTTGATCTGCCCGATAAACATCAGGTTTAAAGGGTAATCAGGCCGGTAAGCGGAAATGGCGATCACAATTGCCATTACTGATGCAGATGCACCCAAAGCAACTGAATTTGGCAGGATGCCATTAAACACAGGGAATATATTAAAAAAAAGAATATAAAAGGCAGCCCCCGTTAGCCCTCCAAGAACATAGACATAAGTAAGCTGTTTCTGGGTGAGGAAAAGCAGAAAGATTTTTCCAAACCAGAACAGCCACAACATATTTACCAGAATATGCAGGAAATTCTCGTGCAGGAACATATAACTGAATACCGTCCAGGGCTTAATTGCCAGGCTGCCCAGACTGGCCGGAACGGCGAGCCAGGTGATCAATGAGAATTGCCCGTTTGTAGCAGAATTCATCAGATAGAAAATGACCCCGACGATATTCACTGCCAGGTAAACTCCTATATTAATATAAATGAGCCTGACCAACGACGAACCCTGCTTAAATGTCTGTTTTATATCATCAGTAATTGCCATAAAAATAGTTTATAAAGTTCGTAAAGTTTGTAAAGTTTATAAAGTTTGTAAAGTTCATAAAGTTTATAAGTCGTAAGTAATAAGTCATAAGTAAAACTCATAACTCATAACTCATAATTCATAACTTAAATAAACGTATTTTTGCTGACTTTATTAATAGCTTAATTTTTCTGAACAGATGGAAACAGTTGTCAGCGGGATTAGATCAACAGGAAACCTGCACCTCGGTAATTACTTCGGGGCGTTAAAAAATTTTCTGCGCATGCAGCATGAAAATCATTGTTATTTTTTTATTGCCGATTATCATTCACTCACTACTCATCCTACCCCGGAAGACCTGCATGGAAGCAGCAAACAGGTGTTGGTCGAATACCTGGCAGCCGGTCTTGATCCTGAAATTGTAACCATCTATATGCAGAGTGACATTCCTGAGATACCTGAATTATACCTGCTGCTGAATATGAACGCCTACAAGGGTGAACTGGAACGCTGCACATCATTCAAGGAAAAAATCAGGAATCAGACTGAAAATATTAATGCCGGCCTGCTTACCTATCCGGTACTTATGGCTGCTGATGTACTGATTCACCGTGCCACCAAAGTGCCGGTTGGCAAGGACCAGGAACAGCATCTCGAGATGATGCGGACTTTTGTCGCCCGTTTCAACCGTATGTACAAAACCGAATATTTTCCTGAACCTTTGGCATACAATTTTGGTGAACAACTAATTAAAATACCAGGTCTTGACGGGAGTGGTAAAATGGGCAAATCGGAAGGTAACGGTATTTTCCTGGCTGACGACCCGGCCGCAATTCGTAAAAAAGTGATGCGTGCAGTAACTGACAGCGGCCCGTTGACCCCGGGGCAGGAAATGTCGGAACCTGTTCGTAACCTGTTCACCATCATGCAGGTGGTTTCAACGCCTGAAACCATCAGCCATTTCAGGGAAAAATTTGATCATGCAGAGATCAGGTACGGAGACCTGAAACAACAACTGGCAGAAGATATCATTGCATTTACGTCACCAATCCGGGAAAAAATACTTCAGATATCAGCCGATAATAATTACCTGAAAAAAGTTGCCCGGCAGGGAGCTGAAAAAGCCCGCGAAAGCGCTTCCAAAACCATCAGGGAAGTCAGACAGATCATCGGTTTTAAGTCATTTTGAAGATTTGAAGATTTGAGAATTTGAGGATTTGAGGATTTGAAGATTTGAGGATTTGAGGATTAATAGGCGCTTAAAAAAGAAAAATTACCAACATGTTGTCTCTAATCTCATTCCCGTGAAACGGATTTAATTTTCAAATTAATTTAGATTGTTCTGTCACAATTTGCAAATTCTAAATAATACATGAACAAAACTGTTGAAAAATATAGTCATTTTAGACAAGTTGGTCTTGGATTAAACACTAAAATGATGAACTGCAAAGAAATAGACATAGATATTCGAATTGCCGGAAAGAGATTAAAGCTTTTAGAAAAAAACACATTTATCCTTGATGATGAACAGGATTTAGATATCGTCATGGATTTTGCATTATTCGAATTGCTTATAAAAAATCAAAATTTTATTGAAAGATATTATGAACTTGATTTGCCGGAGACAGTTGAAGAAAATATTTTACTGGAAGGTAAACTGAATGCCTTCACCTCTTTATTTGAAGTAGTAGAATTAGATAAAGAAAATTGTATAATAAAATTGATCGAAGTTCTTGAATCAGACAAAATATATTCAATCATTGATATTGGATTTTCACAAACCGGATGGGCAGGTCTATTGGTTTTTACACGTTTGATACCCTTACCAGACTTTTATATTACTGGCGGGGTTTCTTTTGGATTTAAAAGCGAACAAAAAGAAAAACTTATTAAAGGTTTTCGATTTTTAAAGTTCAAATCCCATAATAAAATTAATTCAATGGATAAATATTTATATTTTTTTAATCAACATAGAATTTTTGGAATACCGATCCATAAGATTGAAATGACTTGATTTACATGGATAAAGTAAAACATTAATATGCCAACAAGACTCCAAAACAACAAATTATGCAAAATGTTGATTATGCCTCAGTTACCTATTTTAATAAATTTGTGATTTGGTGCCATGGTGACCATAAATTAACATTTCTGAGTGAACTCAAAATTTATTTGTTTAATATAATGTTCGTATTTTTTATTTGTTCATTTGTTCGTTAATGCGTTTGTTCGTTTGTTCAATTATTCGATTGTTCGATTGTTTTCATTTTCAAATTTTCAAATCCTCAAATCCTCAAATCTTCAAATTGTTACTTAACGCTATCATCCCTGCGTAAAAAATACTTCCTGATCAGGTCATTGAAATTATTAAACTCTTCCCTGTAGAATACACCGACTCCCTGTGTATATGGACCAAGGTCGTAGTTGTAAATATTATCATTGGAATTGTTGTAAGCTTTTACCCTCACTTTTCCACTTTTATTCAGCTTGTAATCCACCTCAAAATCGCCCACAATATTGGTATTCTGGGTATTTTGTCCTCCGGTACCTACCTTACCATTAATGCTCAGCCGGTTGTTAAACAACTGGGTTTTCAGAGCCACGTCCACCTCGTTCTTGGTCAACTGATCACCCGGGCGGTAATTGAATCCAATATCAAAATCACTGCTGATTTGTGATATCCAGTGACTTAGCTGGTTGGACATAAATTCACTGGCAGTTTCAGAAATATTGGATGTGGTTCCCAGTTTTGCTGGTAATGTATTACCAAGAAAACTAAGAGGCTGAAATCTGCCAATAAGGATAAGGGAAAGGAACTGCTTGTTCAGTTCGTCTTCTGTAAGACTCTTGAGCTGATCCCTGTCCTTTTCGTCCGCCTGAGGCATATCAATTCCAAACTTGATGGTAGGATTCATCAGCTTCCCGGTCATATCAATCTCACAGATCACAGGTAGTCGCTGACGGTAAATTTCACTGGTATCCTGGTACAACCCGTCTAATGAGGCAGTCAAGCTGTACATTGCTTTGATATCTATATCTGCATTGTAAGGATCACCGTTCCATTTGAGGCTTCCGCCTTTATCAATAGCAAATTTTTTGCTTAGAAAATTTTCGAGGGTAAATGTATAATCTCCCCCATCCAGCAGATATTCTCCAAACATATTAAAATCACCCAGGGTATTGATTTCCATTCTTAGGGTGGATGTACCACGGGCCTTAATAATATCGCCGGTTTTTGAGTTGAAAATGATCTGTACTTCGGCATCAGGCGTCACTTCAAGGTCGAAATTAAGTTTGATACCCGACAAATCCGGCTGTTCATTGTTGTCTGATTTAGTACCCAATGAATCATGGTTAACAAATGTGACAAAGCTGTTATCATTGATATCGTTACCTGAATTAATGGGGATGAAAAACCGGGTATCCTTGCCCGTTTTAGCCGATACATTTATTTCAATATTCCTGGTATCGCTGGTAATGGTTGTAACCCCCGTGGTGTAAGCCGTACCGTAATAAAGGTTATTGTCAGCTTCCCTGGTATTCAGAACCTGGAAATTTTCCGAGTTGATCTTCAGGTTTAAGGTGAAATCCTTAAAATAATTATGGTTGATTGATCCTGAAAGCAGGGAAGAATTACCTTTTTCATCATAGATTCTGATCTTGTCGAAGGATATGGCATTATTGGTAATCTGAATATAATCGGTAAAATTATAACGTGTTTTCAGGTAGTCAATCATAAAAGTCCCTTTGGTGATCCTGAGTTTTCCGAATAACAGTGGTTTGTCTATGGTACCGAAAAGGTTGATTGTATCACTTACAGAACCGTTCATATCCGACATAATTCCACTCAGGTACGGCTGGAAAAATTTCAACCTGAATTTATCAAATTTAAACATGAAATCTATTTTCCGGCTATCGGGAAAGAAATCACCGGTGACATAAATTGGTTTTAGATCCTCACGAGTGGTATGCAGGTCCATGTGAAGTTTTCTGTTTTCCTCATCCCAGGTGCTTTTTATTACCGTCAATCCCAGAGGCTGTTCGTTCATTTCAAAATCAACAATATTGATATCTGAATAAATCAGAGGGTTATCCATCAGATTACAAATTCTAATTTTCCCTGACAGTTCACCACTGGCCGTCAGGGTAGATGATTTGATGAACATATTCAGATAATGAAGATTGATTTTATTGAATGACATCACAAGACTGTCGGATTTATCATCAGAAATTTTACCGTCAATCCTGACAAACTGGTCGTCTTTCTGTAATGTAAACCCGGCAATCTCAGTCTTTGTCTTTGTCATAGTTATTTTTGACCCTGAAAGTTTCCAGACAGTATCATTGATCACTACATCCGACGGTAATATATCCGCAATCATATTGATACTGGTGTCGGCAGCATTCTTTTGCAGGAAAATCAAGGCAGAGATATTTCCCAGGAAATTTTTACCGGTACTGTCTGACCACTGAATCTTCAGCAATGAACTGTCGTTACGGGATTTCGACACCAGGGCAAAATTGTCCATTTCGATACTTTTACCAATATAAACAATTCCGGCATGAGCGTGTATAATCAGGCTGTCACTGGTGGTATTCATCTGCACCGAAAGATCCCTGAATTCATTTTTGCTGAGAATAACCCGGGGAGAATTGCATTTCAGGGATATAACCCCGCTTTCAGAACTGAAAGTACCTTGTAAAGTTGTTCCTTCCTTGACCTCAAGTCCGGGAAAAAACATCGTTAAGAATTCCCTGCTTTTTTTGAATTTTGCATGAAAATCAAATACATTGGGTTTTGATGACGATTCTTCAGGTAAACCGGCTAATGACGGGAAATAAAGATTGCCCGATTTTAATAATGAGGACACGATAGATTCAAAGTTATACTTACCATTTACCTGAATATCAATCATATCTGATTGCAGATTAAGACGATTTCCCTCTCCGTCTCTGCCTGCCTCAATGGTAACATTGGATATGCCAAGGCTATCCTTATTCTGCCGGTAGAAAATTTCTGAAAGGTTTATCTTTCCATTCAGGTTGTCGATATTATCTCCTGAGAACACGGCTTTTAAAAGGAATGACAAGTCAGACCCACCTTCGCCATTGTAAAGGTTGAGACGTTTCAGGTTAGCATGTGAGACCAATGCTGTAAAATTCATCTTTGGGACTGAATCGGTAAAATCAAGCCCGCCGGAAAAATCGAGGTCAAGATTCCTATCTTTCACATAGATAAAACCGCTGAAACGCTTACCGGCAAGATCGCCTTTGATTTCCACATTATGTATATCACAATTGTTAAAACCGGCATCATCTATTTTCCCGTTCAGGTTGGCGGTAAAATTGTTGAGTTTATCCTGGCTTGCTTTAATATCGGCATTCATAGTAAACTTACCGAGCAGCTTATTTTCAAGCAATTCACCAAGGTCGAAATTAGTGATTCCCAATTTCCCGGTATACAGGATTTTTTTCCCTGTACTGTCCTTTTGCATGGCCAGGTCGGAAGTGATCACTCCCAGGTCGGAATTCATGACTCCATATGCCACGAAATCATTTATATAGCCAGTAAAGCTGCCTTTATAAGTGACAGTTCCGAACTTCTTCAGAATATCGGGCAGTTTAATACTTTCCCCCGAAGAAACAGGAAGATGAAAATGTGCGATATCTTCCACATTTGTGGTAAGCCTGTTGAAACCCGCATGAATAAAGGTTTTGTCGATATCAGGCAAACCAACAATACTGAAGTTTCCCTGGATGACGCTGCGTTCGCCAAACTGAATATCCATTTTCCTGCAATCGAGATCAGCCACAGTACCACTGATATTTCCTGCCACCAGGAGGTCCTGATCCATACCGGCCAGGCCGGGTGAAAAATAGCAAAGGTCATCCATGGAAAGCCTGGATAACTGAATGCTGGCTTTGATCTTCACTTTATTAAGAAAATCTCCGAAATCTGTAACTTCTTCCACTTTAAAATCCAGGTTTGCGGCATTGAGATCGGTCTTACCGGTAAGGCATTTCAGACCGGTAATACTGTAATCTTTGGGTTGAATTTTGATTTCCGCGTAAAATTCTTTGATGACAAACCCGCTTTTCTCATGCAGTGTAAGGCTTTTGATATCTGCACTGATCAAATCCTTTCTTATATCAATGTTCTCAAGGCCGAGGCACATATGATCAATAATAAGGTTGCTGAAATTCATCACATGTTTGGCAGAGCCGGTGCCATATTCCTGGTAAGTGAATCTGGCATTATCAATCAAAAAGTCTTTGCATGAAATTTTTAATTTTGAGGAAGTCGTGTCAGTTGTATCGCTTTTCAGACCATCAAGCAGGAACTGCAGGTTCAAAACATTTTCTTTATTGGTAACCAACCGGATTCTTGGTTCAGAAAATGTGATTTTTTTAATAATAAGTTCATCTTTTGAATAATGATAAGATTTGATTCTGGCTTCCATTGAGGGCAGGAACAGGAGTGTATCCCCTGATTGGTCAGCAATGTATACTTTTTTCAGCACGAGTTTATCGAAGAAATAGAAATCAACCGAGCCAATGGTAATGGTGGTATGCAACTTGTCTGACAGCCTTCCTGCAATATATTGGGTAATGGCCGTCTGAACGCTGCTGATCCTGAGTACAAAAGAGGCAAGCACTGGTAACATTACAATCACCAGTAAAATAATAAGCAATATTTTCAGAGTTTTTTTGATAGTGGCTAAAATGAATATACACAAACTGTACAAAATCTATGCTGAAAAATAACCAAGAACCGGCTTTAACCAGGATCTGAAATACAAAAATAGTGACTATTTATGAATTACGAGTTACGAATTACGAGTTACGAATTATGACTTGTGACTTATGACTTATGACTTGTGACTTATGACTTATGACTTATGACTTATGACTTATGACTTATGACTTATGACTTATGACCTATGACTTATGACTTATGACTTATGACTTATGACTTATGACTTATGACTTATGACTTATGACTTATGACTTACGGGTGAGGAGTTACAAGTTAGAAGATATAAATAAAAATAATAAATTGCGGCGGTTTTGATAAGCGGAAAATGGAAAATCCAAATAACAGGGATTACAAGAACGAAGAGATCACAGTATTCTGGAGGCCTGATTTGTGCATACATTCGACCATTTGCTGGAGACATCTCGTCGAAGTCTTTAACCCGAAAAAAAGGCCATGGGTCAAGATGGATGGTGCAGAAACCGATCGTATCATTGAGACTGTAAAAATGTGTCCGTCAACTGCATTGAGTTTCAAATGGAATGACGAAAGCAGGAACAGGGAAAGCCAGCCGGTAAATGTCGGGAAGGCTCGTCCTGATGCTGATATCCAGGCAGTGAAAATAATCATGAAAGCAAACGGCCCTCTCGAAATAAAAGGTAAAGTAAGCATATTCGACCCGGACGGAAACCAGGTTGCATCCAGGCCGGCCACATTTCTGTGCCGCTGTGGCGCTTCCGGCCAGATGCCCTACTGCGATGGCTCACACCTGAAAATCAAATTCAAAGGCTGATAAAGCAATATCATAATTGCGTCATTTGCGACTTTTGCGTTTTTATTTTTAACGAAAAGGACACTAAAGATGCAATGGATTAATTGATTCTGTAACCCAATCCCCATTCAATGAAGTCTGCTTTGGCAAAGTGGGTCTTGATGGTGAGGTTAGCCAGTAAATGCTTCGAAAAATAATACTGCAATCCGAAACGATGATAAAAATCCCCGTCAATATTCCACCTCACAAAACAATAATAGCCCATTTGAATAGTAAAATTAACTTTACCAAAAACCAGGCTGTAGGCAACATGCACGCCTGGCCTGTAATCGTCGCTCTTCCGGATATCCTGTATTTTTTCGTGTTCCATATAGCGGGTAATCGACCTGTCATAGAAAAGGTCAAGTCCGGCGCCCAGGTTTTTTTTACGTGATATTTCTCTTTCCACCTGGAATGACAGGGATGAGGTCAGGTATTTTTCGACCATTGAAGGATCAATCTGCTTCCACCCACCCGAAAGAATGAGCATATAATCAAATTTCGGAACAAAATGGTCCAGATGTTTTGGTTTAACCGGCAAACAATATTCAGGATAATATCTGAGTCCGACATCAGCAGTGACCACATTGATTCCAAGGTTTGGAGAAGCAATGGCCCCGTTGGAGTAATGTGTGAGGGCTATCCCGCACAACAGGCTCATTCTGCGTGTTAGATCAATTTTACTTCCCAGAGCCAGGTTCAGAAAGACATTTCCATGCGAACCAATCGCGATATTGTAAATATTGTTGTCTTCATCAAAGTGCTTACTGAGCCAGGACAAGCCAAATGAAAAATTGTAAAACAGGGAAGAAGGTCCCATCTTAAAAATCGGAATGTCAATAAATGAATACAATGCATTTACCGTTCCCAGCACTTCAGGATATTGAAGGTTGGCATAATAATAACCAATACCAATTGAAGGATATCGGTATAATTGTTCCCATTCGTGATTTCCGTCAGTGGATTTGCCAACCCGCAGGTTAAAAGCCGGAATATGGCCTCTCTGAAGGTAACGCATGGATTTATGGTGTGGAACGATAAATCCGTAACCTGCATCCGGTTCCGCGAAATACCCGGTAAAACGGGTGCTATCCTGGGCTTTAACAAACAAAGGGAATAAAAAAATTAATATGATAAAGTAAAAAATTAAATGTAAAAACCCGACCCGGATATTTCTTGAATTAGCCCAATTCATTATTCTATGAATATTTTAATTGAGTCTGTCTTTAATGATCACCTTACTGATTTAAGAACAAGGAACAACGATTTGAGATTTCAGATTCAATGTCGTTAAATTAGCAAAAATCAAATAGAACGCTGATGACGCAGATTGTTATGATTATTTAAGATTTACCGGATGTTAACGATTATCGGCGTTAATCATATTTATCAGCGTTATCTGCGTTCCATTCTTAATTAAACGACATTGATTTTAGATTATCAGTTACTTCTATAATTATAAATTGTTATTCGATATTCTAAAATCAAAAGTACTGGCTTTATGGACAAACCACTAATTAGTTTTACACAAATTAATTACATTATTCACTATTTTCTCATAAATTTAAATTTTTCTTTCCTACGGAACTTGATTTTCAGGATCAATTTATTTTCTACCAATATATTATCCCTACGGGATAGTCACGTAGTGACTTAATATCGGTAGAAATAATATTCCCAATAAAACTTAGCCCCGTAGTGGGCGAGATATTCATCATACCCGTTAATAATAAAGGGTTAAAATATTTTAAAAAAAGTTCTACCTGACAGTAATGATATTTAGTATCACATTTGCCTTGAAATAATTTCAAGTCCCTGCCTGAATGTATGAGGTGAAAACTTAAGCTCCACCCTGGCTTTGTCAATGTTAAGGCCTGCCTTTAAAGGTCTGGTAGCAACTTCATTCAGGTCAGCGCTTTTCACAGGTACAATCAGGGATTTGTCGAGTGAGAAAAATTCAGCCGTTTTGAGAGCGATATCAAGCACACTCATATATTCCGCACCTGCAATATGATAGATACCAACTGAGTCGAGATTTGTTATGGCTGAAATGCCTGCCGCAAGATCTTCGGCCAGTGTGGGTGTCCGGTACTGGTCGTTGTTAACCCTGATCTTTTGATTGTTAGTTAATGCCTGCTTTACCATCAGAGGAAAGTTGGTCCTTCCTGAATTACCAGTGACACCATAGACCAGGCTCGTGCGTACCAGCGCCCAGCGTTCGGCAGTTTCCTTTACAATCATCTCGCTTTCAAGCTTTGACTTTCCGTAATAGCTTAAAGGATCAGTATCGTCTTCTTCCAGGTACTTGCCTTTTTTTCCATCAAAAATAAAATCTGTGGATAGCTGGATCACCTGGGCATAAATATAATTTGCGGCTTTGACAAGATTTTCGACCGCTTTGACATTTACCTTATAGCATTTTTTATGATCTGACTCACACTGGTCAGCGCTGGTAATGGCCGCTGTGTTGATGATCACATCAGGGTAATACCTGAGGATAAGTTTTTCAATTTCCTTCAGATTAGTAATATCGAGAGGTTCATACACATATCCGTTCTTGCGCATCATCCGGTTTTCCCCCTTTGACGTAGCCACGACTCTTATCTTTTCCACACCCGACAACAGGTACACCAGTTTCTGGCCGAGCAGACCATTACTTCCTGTGATCAAAACAATTTTCATTATTCTTTTTTTGCGATGATATTATTCCCTATCTGGCATTTCAGGCATTTCTTATGGTCGCAGTACTCTTTTTTCAACTGGATCAGCGCCTGCGATTCAGCTGCGTTTATGGCCGGTATGCCAAGTTTTTGCCAATTCATTACAATTGAATTTTTTTCGGGTTTCAGATTCTCCAGCAGGTTCACAGCAAGATCCTTATGCCTGCCGGAATCATGAAATCTGCCGTAAAGAAACAAAAAAGGAGCGGCAGTATTGATGATAAGCGTATTAATCATGTCATCACCTGTACGTTTTTTTTTCTGTGCGGAGGTTTTGTTGAAATTATAATGATCTTCCCAATAACCGGAAAGTTTCACGTTGAAAAGTTCCCTGATCTCATCGGCCGACCTGGCCTCGACCAGCTTTGAAAACAGTACCGAAGAACAATGAATCAGGCTTGCAAACTGGGCAATCCGGATGGTCGGAAAATTTGCCGGTCTGAGTCTCAGGTACTTCCAGTTATATTTAGCAAGTGGTTTAAGGCTGAACTTTTCTTTAAGAAATTCATATTCATTTTTCAGTCTGATAAAATACTCATCTCCGAACAGATTTTCATAAAAGAAGCCGGCCTGGCCGAATAGCATAGCTTCAATCTGTACCAGGTCAGTCTTATGTCTTGCAAGGTATTTCAGGGGCAGGGATTTGGCGAGCATTTCAAAAGGCTGACCGTTAATTTTCGTGCCGAAATTCCGGCCTAATTGCTGGTAAAGAGTTTCTTCCCAACCATTGGCATTTTTTTCTAACTGGCCGGCTATGTATTCTGACTTTCTCAATAAACGCTCAATCATCAGTGAATTAAGCCAGAAACTCAGCCGGAACTGATCCGGAATGAGAATATCTTTCGCACAGGGTATCCATTGTTTTGACAATAGCAACTTGCGGTAATTCTTTTCGAGGGATTCTTTGTAATCAAGTATCAGTGTGGTGACCGGTTCCTTGTTTTCACGCAGCACAGGAACATCATCGGTTTTTACCACATGCAATATGACATTCCTGTATGCCATGTCGTTCTGGTGACCATGCTTCATCCAGTCGGACGAGTTCAGGTGTACTTCCACATTTCCTATCCATAATGTACCTTTAATTCTGATCCGTGCATTCAGGAAATCGGGGCCTGCATCGCTGTTGAATTCACCAACCGAAACGATTTCAATCTGCTCGCCGTTTGCTCCCTTTTTTATTCCTGGCGTAAACAATTGGTAACGCCAGACGAACTGAAGAAATTCTTCTGTCATGATTTGTGGATTAAAATAGTTAAAAGTTTATAAAGTTTGTAAAGTTCATAAAGTAGTTAATCTGAAGGATATTGTCCTCTGTCACTCTGTCACTTCATCACTTTGTCACCATCTCATAAGAAAATGATAACAATCTTATGTCCTGATCTGCTGCGGCGAACTTATCCCTGATACTTGATTCTTGATACCTGATACTTATTTCAAAAATCTGTTCATCTCATTCCTGATTTCTTCTGCTTTTTGCCTGACAAATGCAGTAAAATTTTCAGAATCATCAGCATATATTATTGACCTTGAAACATTCACAAGTAATCCAACATCTTTATTCATGCCGTTTTCCGCGACTTCGGCGAGGCTGCCGCCCTGTTCGCCAACACCCGGCACCAGAAGGAAATGATACGGAAGTATCCTGCGGATGTCTTTGAACAATGAGGCTTGTGTGGCACCAGCCACAAACATGATGTTTCCTTCGTTTCCCCAGGCTGATGAAAGCCTGAGCACCCGTTCGAAAAGCCGTTCGCCGTTTTTTTCCTGCATGAACTGAAAATCAGCCGCACCTTTATTGGATGTCAGCGCTAATATTATCACCCATTTACCAGGCCATGAAAGAAAAGGGCTTATTGAATCTTCTCCCATGTAAGGTGAAACGGTGACAGCATCGAAATCAAACCCGGAGGATTTTTTATCGAAGAATGTACGGGCGTACATGTTTGCAGTATTGCCGATATCACAGCGTTTGGCATCGGCGATAAGGAACATATCCGGATAGTTAGCCCGTATATAATCAAAGGTCTTTACCAGGCTCATCCAGCCTTTCATTCCCATGGATTCGTAAAATGCCAGGTTTGGTTTGACCGCCACTGCAAGGTCATGAACCGTATCCACGATCAGGCGGTTAAACTCAAACACCGGGTCATCTTCCTTTAGCAGATGCGACGGTATCTTCCCGGGATCGGTATCGAGGCCGACACAGAGAAATGAACCCTTTCGCCTGATATTTCCTGCTAATTCTTCTCTGGTCATCTCATCAAATATTCATAAATAATTAACGTATTCTATTGATTTGCAATGTACTTAAATTAATAAAATCAGTGTTTGAAAATAAGGATTTTCCAGGATTTTTGATATTTTTGTAAAATATTTCTTTTGATGATCAGATATAATGGATATTATTATGAAACTTATTTTATCGTTTTTAAAAAAACTACAGGAATTTATTATTTTATGCTTAATCTTATCAGGTTGCAGTAAAGACCGTTCCCAGCCATCCATTACAACAGATGCAGTTTCCATCACCACCGAGTACTCTGCTGTATGCGGTGGCAGCCTTACTTCCCAGGGAGGCAGCCCCGTTATTTCAAGGGGAATTTGCTGGAACACTTCTGAGAACCCTACCATTACCGACTCATACAAGGCCGACAGTTCCGGTACTGAATCATTTTCAGTGGAAATTACCGGTTTGTTACCCGGTAGCCGCTATTATATCAGGGCATATGCAACAAATAATAATGGTACGGCTTACGGAAACGAGCAAAGTTTTATGACAACAAACGGAATTACTGACTTTGACGGCAATCAGTACGGAACTGCCCAGATTGGTGAACAGACATGGATGACGGAAAATCTGAAAACAACACACTACTCTGATGGCAAGGCATTGGTGAACGGAACAGGTGCAGGTGTCATAAGTTACCAGGATACAGCAAGGTACTGGTTTGTCTATAATGATGATCCTGCCAATAAAAACATCTACGGTTTGCTTTATACCTGGAGGACAGCAACAAACGCCACTGCCGGAAGCAGCCACAACCCCAGTGGTATCCCTGGAGTGTGCCCATCAGGCTGGCATCTTCCTTCGGATGATGAATGGATGCAACTGGAAATTTTTCTTGGCATGAACTCATCTGATGCTGCTGGTTTTGGTTACCGTGGTCTGCAAACCGGGGGAAAAATGAAAGAAACAGGTACCGGTCACTGGAACTCACCGAATACCGGTGCAAATAACAGCAGTGAATTTTCTGCCCTACCCGGGGGGCAGCGTACCGATAATGCCTTCAGCAACCTCAACAGTTTTGGTTACTGGTGGACAGCCACTCCTTACGATACCATCACTTCTTATTACCGCGCCCTTCGTTTTGACGGAGCACAATCAGGCCGTAACTATTATTACAGCTATTATGCCAAATCAGTCCGGTGTGTGATGAACTGATTTGAGTTACGAATTACGAATTACAAGTTACGAATTACAAGTTACGAGTTATGAGTTATAAGTTATAAGTTACGAATATAAATCATTAATAATTAATATATTAAAATTAAATTATTGATTATCCCCTTCGGTCAAGTTGATCGTCTAAAGTAAAAATATTTGCAACCGAAGATATTTTATCCTCCCAAACCCTCCTAAAACAGGAAGGTTTAAGGAACATGAAATTCAGCCTCCCCTGTTTTACCTTAGGTTTGGTGGGGTCTGACTTGCTTAAAGTGGATAAGCAGTATAAATTATTGATTATCACATAAACCTATTATCACATTATCACATTAAATTAACACATTATCACATTATCACATTTTCAAATTTTCAAATTTTCAAATTTTCAAATTCGATTGTTCGTATGTTCGCAATAGTTTTACAACATATCTGATTTCTCAAACTATTCCTAACATTGCCAGTTCGTTTTAACCCGAAAATATAAAGTTTATGGCAGATCTGAAAGTAAAATATCTGGGTATTGAATTAAAGAATCCTATCATTGTCGGAGCATGTAATATCGTAGAAGATATCAATAACATCAGGAAGGTTGAAGAAGCAGGCGCGGCGGCTATTGTGTACCGTTCTTTGTTTGAAGAACAGATTCAGTTGGAGAACTACGAGCTGCATCGGGAACTGGAAGCATACAATGAACGAAATGCTGAAATGATCCGGCTTTTTCCGGACATTAAACATGCCGGACCGGAAGAATTCCTTGTAAAACTTAGGAAAGCAAAGCAATCCGTTAGTATTCCTGTCATTGCCAGCCTCAACGCAGTATATAAAGAAACATGGCTTGAATATGCCAAAGCCATTGAAGAGACCGGAGTTGACGCCATTGAACTGAATTTCTATGCCATTCCGGGAAATTTTGATGTTGATGGGAAAGACATTGTTGCAAGCCAACTTGAGATTGTCCGGGAAATAAAAGCCGAACTGAAAATCCCGGTCAGCGTGAAATTAAGCCCCTTCTATACCAGTCCGCTGAATTTTATTTCGAAGATGTCCAAGGCCGGAGCACAGGGAGTTGTTTTGTTCAACCGCTTGTTCCAGCCTGATATTGAAATAAACAAAGAGGAGCATTTCCAGCCAATGCACCTGAGCAACCGTGAAGACAGCCGCCTCGCATTACGTTTTGCCGGCCTGCTGTATGGGAATATTGAGGCAGGTATCTGCAGCAACACAGGTATCTGGGAAGGTGAGGATATCATAAGAATGATTCTTGCCGGCGCTGATTGTGTCCAGGTTGTGAGCACCCTTTACAAACATAAGATCGGACACATCAGTAAAATGTTGTCAGATATTAATACCTGGATGGAAAGCAAAAACTACCATTGCATCAATGATTTCAAAGCAAAATTAGCCAGGAAGAATATTAAAGACCCATTTATCTACAAGCGTGCCCAGTACATCGATATGATCATGAAATCTGACATCTTACTCAAGCAGTATTCGCTGATCTGAGAAATAAAGGGGTATCAAGTATCAGGATAAGTGAACAACCGAACATTCGAATAATCGAGAATGATTAATATTTCCATCATTGCACACATGACTTGTGACTTGTGACTTTGTTACTCGTCACGCATGCCATGCGTGACTACTCATCATTCATAATTCATCACTTCTGTTAATATTTTCTCAAAAAAACAAAGCTTCATTAATGCTGAATGGTTTATCTTTGTAAGAAATTCTTCATATGAAAAATAAAAGTTTAGTCTCCATCAATGACTTTACCAAAGAAAACCACCTCCGCATCATAGAACTGGCGGCAGAATTTGAAAAGAAACCGGTACAGGATCTTTTAAGCGGAAAGGTGATAGCTACCCTGTTCTTTGAACCATCCACGCGTACACGTTTAAGTTTCGAAAGCGCCGTGAACAAACTCGGTGGAAGGATTATTGGCTTTACGGATGCATCCTCATCCAGTGTTTCAAAAGGGGAATCACTGAAAGATACCATCAAAACTGTGATGAACTACAGTGACCTGATAATAATGAGACATCCCATTGAAGGCAGCGCCCGCTATGCAAGCGAAGTATCCAATGTACCCATTATCAATGCAGGCGACGGGGCCAACCAGCATCCTACCCAGACACTGCTTGACCTCTATTCCATATACAAAACACAGGGAACACTCGACGGTCTCAGCATTTTCCTGGTAGGCGACCTTAAATACGGCCGTACCGTTCACTCATTGCTGATGGCCATGTCGCAGTTCAATACTACGTTTCACTTTGTTTCGCCTGTTGAACTGAAAATCCCCGATGAATATAAGATTCACCTCGATTCTCTCGGCCTGAAGTACTTCGAACACACCGACTTCACTGCCAATATCCACGAAGCAGATATCGTTTACATGACCAGGGTACAGAGAGAAAGGTTTTCTGATCCTATCGAATATGAAAAAGTTAAAAATACTTATGTACTTCGGAATTATATGCTCAGCGAAACCAAACCCGGAATGAAAATCCTGCATCCCCTGCCCCGGGTAAATGAGATCAACGATGACGTGGATGAAAATACCAAAGCCTATTATTTCACCCAGGCGCTGAATGGAGTTTTCACACGCCAGGCCATCATCACTTCCATTTTAGGAATAAAATAATAAATGAAAATCATGAAAGACATACGCGAATTGAAAGTCAGCGCTCTCCGTAACGGAACAGTCATTGATCATATACCTGCCAAATGCCTGTTCAAAGTCATCAGTATTCTGGGCCTCGACAAGATTGACAATCACCTTACATTTGGTACTAACCTCGAAAGCAAAAAGTTAGGCACAAAAGCCATCATAAAAATTTCGGATAAATTTTTCCAGGATGACGAAATCAATAAAATTGCCCTGGTAGCTCCTGATGCCAAACTGAATATCATCAAAGAGTTTGAGGTGGTTGAGAAAAAAGTGGTTGTAGTACCGGATTATATTACAGGAATCGCTAAATGTTTCAATCCCAAGTGCATAACCAATGCTGAAAAAGTTACCACCAAATTTACAGTCATCTCAAAGAAAAACGTCACACTGAAGTGTCACTACTGTGAGAAAATCACTGACCAGGAACACATGGAAATCATCTGAAACAAAAGCCACAGAAACCTGCCTGATTATTTAGAGTCTGTCCATAATATCCAATATTTTGATTGACGAATATCGATTACTCACAAACATTTTTTATTTTTTAAGGTGTTCGTGAAATCGCTTCGCTAAGTTAACGATTTAAGATTTTTGATGTTATCATTAAATCAGATGATTACAAATACTTCATTAATCATAAATCGTTGATCCTTGTTCTTAAATCAAAAAAGAATGACTTTTAAGACAAACATTATTTAATCGGATATTTCTCTTATTTAAAAATCTTCATGGCTCTGCTCACCATAGGTTTCCTCGTATTTTTCAAAACTTTCCGTTTCTTCCTGTTCTTCCTTCACTTCATCCATATTAGTTTCAATTTCCTCCTCTATCTTTTCGATCTTTTTATCCTTCTTCATAGGAACCTTAACAAGGTAAGTAGTATCAATAGTTTCAACGATTATCGCATTAAAGAATTTTTCAGGTGCAAGGTCGACCCTGATGATTCGTTCCGACCATCCCAGCGGATATTGCTTCTGAATAGCTTCCAGCAATTCAGCACTGGCATTGCCAAGACTTACTATTACTCTTTTTTTTGCCATAAAAAATCTATATCATCCTGCTATTAATCCGAATATTCCAATTTATGACTGAACATGTTAACTGATTATGATTTATTGGTATTATTATCCATTTTCAGCAAATATTCAACAAATTTTCATAAAAACAATTATTTTAAAAATTTATTTCAAAACTGTCTATATTTTTTGGTTTTATGAATCGGGCAGATATTAAAATCCTGCCTGAATTCATACTTTGGTTTAATGAAAAATCAGTATTGACAAGATGTCTCTATGATTTCATGAACTTTGTTTATTTTGGATTAGTTTTGCATTTAACCAGATAATGAAATCAACAATGACAATTGACATCATTCCGACAATTGCAGACATTTTTGAAGCACATGCCAGGATAAAGCCTTATATTCACCGGACTCCGGTATTATGTTCATCTTCCATAAACTCATTTTCCGGATGCAGCATATTTTTCAAATGTGAAAATTTTCAGAAAGTTGGTGCCTTTAAATTCCGTGGCGCCTGTAACTCGGTACTTTCACTCAGTGAAGATGAAGCAAAATTTGGAGTAGCTACCCATTCCTCAGGAAATCACGCGGCGGCTCTTGCTTTGGCCGCACGAATCAGGGGATTGAAAGCTTATATTGTGATGCCTGAAAACTCGTCGGAAATAAAAAAACTTGCGGTCAAATCGTACGGTGCAATCATTACCTATTGTGAACCAACTCTGGAAGCCAGGGAAAGCACGCTGAAAAAAGTAGTTTCAGAAACCGGTGCAAGCTTCATACATCCATATAACTATTCCGGGACCATTTGCGGCCAGGCAACTGCTGCAGTGGAGCTGATACAGGAGGTACCCGGACTTGACATCATCATGGCGCCGGTCGGCGGTGGCGGTCTTCTCAGCGGTACGGCCATTGCTGCCAAAGCTTTGCAGCCAGGTATCAGAATCATTGCCGCCGAACCTGAAAATGCAGATGATGCGTACAGGTCGTTCCTGTCCGGCAAGCTGATGCCTTCCATTAACCCGCAAACCATAGCCGACGGATTGCTCACTTCTCTGGGCACGCTGACTTTCCGCATTATTCTGGATTATGTTGATGAAATCGTCACTGTCAGCGAAACATCAATAATCAATGCCATGAGGATGATATGGGAAAGAATGAAAATCATCATTGAACCCTCATCTGCCGTTCCATTGGCTGCAATCCTCAGTCATAAACTAGAACCTGCAGGAAAAAAGATTGGGATCATTATTTCAGGAGGGAATGTTGACCTGGGCAATCTTCCTTTCTGATCAGTGTATTCCGGAGAAACAACACTGTACCGGGTAATGGTCAGAATATTCAATCCTTGGGGTTTTATATTCAAAGGATTTCAACTTATCGCTGTGTAAAATATAATCAATCCTGAATGAGGGAAATTTACCGGAATAGGTATATTCAATCCCGCAACCGGACTCTACAAAGGCATCCTTCAGATGATCGCGGATGGTATGATACACGTAAGAAATGGGCGTATCATTAAAATCACCGCAAACGATCACAGGATAAGGAGATGATGCAATATGCCGGGTAACTAAACCGGCTTGTCGCGACCTGATGATATAAGCATTCCTGAGCTTACTGAAAATGTCGCTGATGCCTTTTTTATTGAATTCGTCATACCTGAAGCTCATACTATCAAGAAACTGGTAATTCTTGGCTTCGAAATGTATTGACTGGAGATGTATATTGTATACCCTGATCGTATCGTTATTGATCTTAAGATCAGTGTAAATGGCAACATTAACTGAATTTTCAAACCGTATACAACCCTCATCAATAATGGGCCATGCACTGAATGTCACAACTCCGTAATAATAATTTCTAGCTTCGTGCCTGGTAACAATAAAATGTTGATACCTCAGTCTTCTTAATGATGGTACCGAATCTAAGGTCTGGCAATATTTATCGGTTGCACTTACGAATTCCTGGAAACATAAAATATCAGGATTTTCAATCTTTACATAATTAATAATATGCTGAGGGATAGCTTTTGTCTTTTTCCAGTTATAAAAATCAAATAGCCTGACATTATATGATAAAAGTTTGAACCCTGGTTGTTTCATATTTGCCATTTTATCAGAGCAATGCAACTGGATGAAGTTGGTAATATGATTTATCCCGCAAAGAATGGTAATGGCAGAGATCAGTACAGCCCATTTCATCCTGATGATCCAGTAAACAACAAACAATAAATTTATGAGGAGAAGATAAGGAAACCCAAGACCGAAAAAAGCAGGTAACCAGAATTTCGATGGGTTGAAATATACCGATACTATGGCCAGCAAGAGGGGAACCGCAGCTATAATATTGAGAATGACACCGGTATTATGAATAAATTTCTTCAATCTATTATTCTAAATTCCGGTTCAATTATAGCAAATAAATTAATTCGCAATATGTTAATGTGATAATGTGATAATGTGGAAATTTGAAGATTTTAAAATTTGAAGATTTGAAGATTTGATTGGGTGAATCAGATTTGAAGTATTAAGTACAGTCTATTAGGTGCTTTAAGGACAAAACTTACCAACAGGTTGTCGTTAATCTTATTCCTGTGAAACGGATTTAATTTTCAAATTTGCACATTTTCAAATTTTCAAATTATTTTAGTCTCTCAGTCCCTTAGTCTCTCAGTCTCTTCATCACTTTCGACTTACAGTACTTCCTGAAAAGAAAAAAAGTGTAAGTTTGCCATGATTAAAAAATCTCACGGAAATTACAGATAACAATAAATAAGAAATCACATGGTTCCGCTTATCGCACCTTCTATCAGCCGATTTCGGCAACCTGGCAAAGGAAATCGAGATGCTCAACCGCAGCCAGGCTGACTGGATCCATCTTGACATCATGGACGGAGTGTTTGTTCCCAATATCAGTTTTGGGCCAATGGTAGTGGAAAGGGTAAAAAAGAGTTCCCTGCTTCCGCTGGATGTACACCTGATGATTGTTCAGCCTGAAAAATATATAAGTACTTTCAGGTTGGCAGGCGCCGATATCCTGACCGTTCATTATGAAGCATGCACCCACCTGCACCGTACTATTCAGCAGATAAAAGCCGAAGGGATGAAAGCCGGAGTATCGCTCAACCCGCATACACCTGTATCACTGCTTGAAGATATCATTCACGACATAGATCTTGTACTTATCATGTCTGTAAATCCGGGATTCGGAGGACAGAAATTCATAGAAAATTCCTACCTGAAAATTCATCAGCTCAGCAGACTGATTAATGACAGGCAATCCCGTACCCTGATTGAAGTGGACGGTGGAGTCGATACCAATAATGCAGCCAAACTGGTCGATGCCGGTGTTAACGTCCTGGTAGCCGGTAATTCAGTGTTTTCCTCAACAGACCCGGTGGGGACCATCGCAATACTGAAGGGAGAAAATAGTCGGTAGTCGATAGTCGTAAGTTATAAGTAATAACAAACGAACATTCGAACATACGAACATTCGAACATACGATAATTTGAACATTCGAACATTCGATCAATCAAAATATAATTTGTTATAAGTGACATGTAATGTGTGACTTGTGACTTACGACTTACGACTTACGACTATCGACTATCGACTATTGACTAACGACTAATTCTCAGAACTGCCTGAATGTATCTTTTATTATCCCGATTGCTTCGTACATCTGGTCTTTATTGATCACCAAAGGTGGAGCAAAACGTATAATATGACCGTGTGTAGGTTTGGCGATGAGTCCGTTATCTTTCATGGCCAGACAAACATCCCATGCGGTTTTTCCTTCTTTTGGTTTGATCACCACCGCATTGAGAAGTCCTTTACCTCTGACCAGTTCTATCATATCAGATTTGATGGATGTGATTTCATCCCTGAATATTTTTCCCATTGCAGCGGCATTTTCAGCCAGCTTTTCATCGAGGAGCACCTTGAGTGAAGTAATGGCAACCTTGCAGGCCAGAGGATTTCCGCCAAACGTGGAGCCATGTTCACCGGGTTTTATAGTAAGCATAATATAATCGTCGGCCAGTACGGCAGAGACTGGCAATACACCGCCGGACAATGCTTTGCCGAGAATGAGCATGTCCGGATGAATATTCTCATGATCACAGGCAAGCATTTTACCTGTACGTGCAAGCCCGGTCTGTACCTCATCGGCAATAAACAGAACATTGGATGCTTTACAAATATCATACGCTTTTTTCAGGAAACCATCATCCGGAACGAACACTCCTGCTTCACCCTGGATAGGTTCAACCAGGAATGCAGCCACATCGGGATCATTAACAGCTTCTTTAAGCGCATCAATATTATTATAAGGAATGGTGATAAAACCGGGAGTAAAAGGGCCATAATCCTTACGGGCATCAGGATCGGTGGAAAAAGTCACAATAGTGATAGTACGCCCGTGGAAATTTCCTTCGCAGGTGATGATCTTTGCCTGGTCCTGCGGGATTCCTTTTTTCAGGTAAGCCCATTTACGGGCGAGTTTTAGAGCGGTTTCCACTGCTTCTGCGCCTGTGTTCATCGGAAGCACCTTTTGGAAACCGAATAATTTTGTAATATATTCTTCATATTCACCGAGTACATTGTTGTAAAAAGCACGCGAGGTGAGCGTCAATATTTTTGACTGCTCAATGAGTGTGCTGATAATCCCGGGATGGCAATGCCCCTGGTTTACTGCTGAGTATGAGGATAAAAAATCAAAGTAACGTTTTCCATCCACATCCCAGACATATACACCTTCGCCACGCTCCAGTACTACCGGCAGCGGATGATAATTATGGGCGCCGTACTGATCTTCCCGGCTAATAAATTCCTGTGATTTCATATGATACTTTTTTAGGAGTTGTACTACTTAATGTTATTATTCTCAAATTTTTACCGCTGCAATAATAGCATAAGCCGGTAACATTTCAAAATGCAAAAGCTATGTTAAGAAACAATATGATAATGTGATAATGTGATAATGTGATAATGTGATAATGTGATAATGTGAAAATGTGAAAATTTGTGAATTTGACACTTCATCACTTCATCACTTAAATTCAAAGATCATATTTTCCATGGGCATGTAATCAGGTTTACTCCAGAAATAAACCACTTCAGAAAAATAACTCACTGAATCCTGCGGAGGATTAGAAAACTTTGTGATCTTATATGTTTTGGGGACTATCAGTTGATAGTTGGCTTGTTTCAATGGTTTTCTCCAGCCAATGGTTGATTTCAGAATATATTCGGCCCGGTTCCCGAGTAGTTTCTGCCTGTAAGAACATAGTACCGAGAGCTGATCAACATTTTTAAAACTGATATTAAACGAAGCTGCAGAAGCGCCCATGCGGTTTGGAATAATTTCCTTATTTAAAGTCACATTATAGAAACTGACTGAATCCGGATCTGCATATAATGGATTTACCGGGAAAGGATATATCAGTGCTTTCGTCGTATTTTTCTCAGCTTCAAAATTATAGATACCACTCACATAAAAATTATGGTTTTCAATTTTCATGGTAATGCTTTCCGAAACAAAAGACAATTCCTGTGCAGAAACATTTGGTAATGATAATAACAACACAGAAAAAAAGAAAAAGCGAACCATTTATGAAATTATAATTTTACAATTTTTCCCGAACTGATCATTAGTTCATTCAACACCAGGCTGTAAGTCAGTATACCAGGTTTAACATCACTTCCGGGAAACCAGTCAATGCGGGTTTGATTCTGGTCAACCTTTAATTGCGACAGTATCTTTCCGTCCTGGTCAAATATTTCAATACTCAGATTATCATTTGGTTTTATACTTTTCAGATTAATATAAAAGGAGAGCTTGCCGGTAAAGGGATTGGGTGAAGTGGTGACTTTTTCAAATACCGGGATATTATCAACATTAGTATAAATACCCGTGAAATGAATATCCTGGATAGCGCTCGAATCTGGCCTTATGCATATATCAAAAGGTTGAACAAGATAACAAATTGACTCGTTATAAACATAATAATAATCTATTTTGTCAGCTATGTACCTTCTTGATAGTATCCTTTCAGAAAAAGAACCATCAGAATGAATTGTAAACCTGGTATTCATTAAAGCCGGCAAATAGAAACAGCCCTGGGTCAGAAAATTGCCGGTACTATCAAATACATGGCCTGATAATGATGCCAAACAGCCTGTTGTATCATTTCCGGAATTAATCGTTGGAGAACTGTCTATACAAAAACCACCTGTATAACCTTCACTCTGAATGTAATAGACAAATGCTGCTGATTCCCCGATATTAATACAACTCAGTTCAGCGCCCGGGTAGTTACCAAAAGCAAAATAGTCATAGGTTTCATTTCCCCAGGAATATGAAATCAGTTTTACATAATCCCCCTCAGGGTTAAATGTAACAGGATTTTTCAGGTTGGAAACCGAGATAACAGAAAGGGTATCAAAACCAGGATATCCAGTTCCAGGTATTAAAATAAATGAAACTATAACAGAACCCGCTGTTGAAGACTCCAGTTTTATTGAGTCTATTCCACTAATTTCAGATGAGTAAAATCCGATTTCCAGTTGCCAAATTCCGGTACTGTCAATTTTAAATTCAGAAATAAATGACTTCGGAGGGGCAATATTGGCTTTTACAATAATGGAAATGGTAAACAATGCAAATATAAATATTGACTTTTTCATCTTTTCAGGCTTTAATTATAAACAAAGATATTAATAATCTGAAATAATTAAACATAATTTTCAATTACGCCTATTGAGTCATTTGCATTTAAAATTTCAATGCAAATGCAGCTATATATGAAATAGTTATGCATTACCTTAGAAACCAATACTGACAGTTCTCAGTAAAAATTAAGTTGCAATATTTGGAAACATTAGCTATCTTTGTCGAAAAAAGTAGATGCAAAATTTTCAAACTATATTTTTAGAAGAAGCCGACAAGATCATTTCAGGATTTGACTCTAAAACTATAAAAAAAATACTATATAACATTGACCTTGCTGAACAGACAAATGACCCAAAACTCTTCAAAAAGCTTCAAAACGACATTTGGGAATTTCGGACAAATTTTGCTGGACTACAAATCCGACTTCTTGCCTTTTGGGATAAAACATACGACAAGGATACATTAGTTTTTGCGACTCATGGTTTCATAAAAAAAGTTGACAAAGTTCCCAAAAATGAAATTGATAGAGCTGTGAGAATCAGAGAAAAATATTTTGACAATAAATTAAAAAAATAGACAATGGCAAAAACAGAACTTAAATCTTATACTATTGCCGAGATGAAAGATAAATACATCGGCAAAGTTGGAACTGCTGACAGAGACGAGTATGAATACGAACTTCGTATGGATGTTTTGGGGAAAATGATTAAAAAGGCTCGGATAGAACGTAATTTGACACAAGAACAATTAGGAAAACTTATTGGCGTACAGAAATCTCAAATCTCAAAACTTGAAAGCAGTACAAACAGTGCAACAATTAACACTATTTTAAAAGTATTTAAAGCGCTAAAAGCAGACATACATCTTAACGTGACGCTTGAAAAACAGTATATTCAACCTACCTCAAAGAAAGGCGAATGCATAACACCTGGCGCAAGCCCTTGATATACCTGGCTATGGCTGTTCTTCTGCTATTCTCATCCTGTATTGATAAGCTGAATAATTTTTTCAAAAAGCCACCGGTCACTCCTGTCAGCCAGACCATTAAAACATCAGTAGCGCTTGGGTTTGCTGCAAGTGTGGCATGGAGTTACTTCAAAGGATATAATCTTCCTTATACAAACATCTCTGTAAATAACAGTACTACAGCCATATATTTAGACGCATCCCAATGTTATCCTTTCCGCTACAGCAGCGATCATTTTGGTGAAATGGTCATCCTGGCTGTAAAAATTTCTGACGATATTGCCATCATGTCAGTGCTGTTCACTCGTACAGACATTTATGCAGGAAAATTCGTGCTCAGGGATGTCATTACTTTTCCAGTGATCAACCGGGATAACCAGATTACCGTTGTTTATACCGAAGAAGACATAAACATTGGCGGAGGTCCGGATACCACCATGGAAATCAACCTGAGCCAGGATCAGATAAATATTGAACTCCTGAAACTGAGTACTCCGAAACCCACAGATGAAAATATTGCGATCAAACAGGATGCCTGGATCATTGATGTCAATACCAATGGCACACCTGATGATTTCAGTGATGACATTTATACAATCAATGGCGGGGCGCAAAAAATGGCAGTCAATATCAATGAAACTGCCACCTCAACTTCCGTGTACCAGTTGGCCATGATCCAGACAATCTTTTCAGACCAATGCCTTAGTAATCCCTCCGCCGGATATGCCTTGCTGCAGTTAGTAGATTTATCGCAGGGAGGTAACGGAACGCTGAATTCACTGGTAATGGGTACTACTCTTTTCACTTTTCATGACAATTGCGATGGTAATGCCGAAATCACAGTAGCTACCGGCAATTACATCACTTCTACGGGAGATAATATTTTCCTCGGGTTGCAGTAAGCAGGCTATTATAAGAATTTGAAGATTTGAAAATTTGAAAATGTTGTATGCCTTATGCCTTATTACTTACGACTAGCGACTAACGACTAACGACTAGCATATTACATTTTTGAGAATTCCTCAAATTCATATATGTTTGCATCGAAAAGCCTCTTTAGCTCAGCGGTAGAGCAGCTCACTCGTAATGAGCAGGTCGTGGGTTCAAATCCCATGAGAGGCTCTGTGTTATAGTGATGAGTGATGAAGTGATGAAGTGATGGAGTGATGAAGTGATGAAGTGATGAAGTGATGAATGATGAGTGATGAGTGATGAAATGATTGAGAGACGAAGGGACGAAGAGACGAAGAGACGAAGGGAGACGCTATATAACAAAGGGATTATTTTTCACATCATCAAATTTCATATTCCCGCATTTTCACATTCCCACATTATCACATTATCACATTATCACATTACCACATTACCACATTACCACATTACCACATTACCACATTACTACATTACCACATTATCACATTATCGCATTATCACATTAATTTCTTCTTTCCAAGATAATCGTAAAAGCTCTTTTTGTATGAATCGCTGATGGGAATTAGCTTATCGGCTATTTTGATCCGGTTGCGTTCAATGCTTTCAATCTTTTCCAGTGAAACAATAAATGATTTGTGCACACGGCAAAATCGGTCTTCCGGCAGTATTTCCTCCATTCTTTTAAAATTCTGAAGAGTCATAATACGCCTTGTATTGGTTACCATCCGCAGATAGTCGCCCATACCTTCGATATAGAGAATATCTGCAAACTTTACTTTTTCAAGCCGGAATTCCGTTTTAATGAAGAAGAAATCATCGCGCGGATTGGCAATGGTAATTTCCCTGGTCTCACTTTTAAACATTCGTTCAGTCTGCAGTTTTTCGTAAACTTTATCCACCGCTTTTACGAAACGCTCGAATGATATAGGTTTCAGCAGGTAGTCGACAATGTCAAGTTCATATCCTTCCACAGCATAATTGGGATATGCTGTAGTAAAGATCACTAATGGTTTTTGTTTCAGCACTTTAATAAGCTGTATACCAGTAAGATCGTTCATCTGAATATCGAGGAACAACAAATCTACCTGGCTTTTCTTCAGAAAATCAAGTGTTTCAATTCCATTGCTGAAGTTGCTGAGCATATTCAGAAAGGGAACTTTCTGGATGTAATCTTTGATCAGGTCGAGGGCCAGAGGCTCGTCGTCCACGGCAATACAATTGATATACATTTAATCTGCAATTATAAGATTCACTTTATAGATTTCTTCATTTTGCTCTATTTCCAGAGTATGGGTTCCCGGATAAAGAAGATCGAGTCGTCGTCTGATATTCTGCAATCCTATGCCACCTGCGGAATCCTTGACAATTGCTTCTTCCTTATTAATAAAATTTGTCACCGTGAAACACATTTTTCCTGGTTGTGCCGACAGATTTATGATAATACCCGGATTTTGCACATTCCTGCTTCCATGTTTGAAAGCATTCTCAACAAAAGAAATCAGCAAATTCGGAGAAATAGTCAGACCTTCCGTTTTGCCCGAAATAATAAACTCAACAAAGTCAGGATCATGCTGTCTCAGTCTTTGTAATTCAATAAAACTGTGAAGGTAGGTGATTTCTTTGTCCAGCGGTACTTTTTCGGTATTTGCATCGTAAAGCATGTATCGCATGATCTCTGACAATTTCATAATTGCTTCCGGGGCATCATCCGATTTACGGTACACAAGTGAATATATATTATTCAGGGTATTAAACAAAAAGTGGGGATTCACCTGTGAGCGAAGCAAAGCAAGCTCGCTGGCCTGCTTCTGCATGATCAGTTCAGATTCCAGCTTCCTGTTCCTGAACCAACTGATGGTGAAACTAATCAGAAATGCATAAATTCCAAAGATTACTGACGAACGAACTTCAAACCAGAAAAAAACTCTGTCGATGATCAATTCTTTTTCGGGTAATTTTACAATGTATTTATATATGAGAAAACTGAATAAGGTTCGGACAGCAATGCCTCCGATGACTAAAGCTACCGCAATGAGTACACTTACCATTTTATGCCTGTACCTTATCATAAAGGGCACCAGGAAGTAAATGCAATAGAAAGAAATAATACACATGGAATCATCTATTGAAACATCCCTGAGGTACTTGCTTTCAGCTACATTAATGAACAGCGGGAACAAGCTCTGGTTGAAAATATAAACCCAGAAAATGATGTGAATCAATATTATATGTTTCCTTTTCATCTTATGTTCATTCGGATGCTGATGCAAATCTGCGGATAATTTCTTTCAGATGTACCTGAATAAATTACATAATCGATCACCTGTAATAGTCAAACGGTGACAATCATGTTTCAATCGATGATGCCTAAAATGGTGAATGGTGATCCGCCGGAGGCGGAGTGAATGGTGAATGGTGAATAGTGAATAGTGAAAGGAGAATGGTGACTTATGACGTGTGACGTGTGACGTGTGACTTACGACTCTGAACTCTGAACTAATATGATTTACTTGCCGAATTCATACTTAACCACGAACCGGTAGAATCTGCCGGGCATAGGGTATCCCTGTGTTATCTGGTAAGAAGTGTTAAACAGGTTTTCGATGACAAACTGTGTTGTAATGGTTGATTTTCCAAATATCAGCTTTTTACCGGCTGTCAGGTTGCTGATGGAATATGCGGGGAGTGAAAATTCATCATCAGAAGAAGTATATCGCAGACCGGTATAACCGAGTGAATACCTGAAGAAATATCCTTTAATTGAACATTCTGCCGACCCGCCTGCCGTGTTTTTGGGTACATAGGGTAACTGTTTTCCACCGGAATTATCATTGATGTCCGATGATTTCCTGTTGGTAGTAATGGTGAGGTTATAATTCCCCTGAAATTCGGTCTGAAGTCTGCCGGAATTGAATTTCAAAGAAAATGTCGATTCCATTCCTTTACGTTCTACCTGCATGATATTTTCAGGGAACCACCTACCAAGGGAATCAGGATGCCACATAACCCAATTGCTGATCAGGGAATAGTAACAGGTCAACTCTGCCGACCATTCGAAAATACGTCCCGGATTTTGTCTGAACTGTATTCCCATTTCGCCTGAGCATCCTTTTTCGGGTTTCAGGTGGGGATTGCCATAGGAGTAACCATCATTTTTCCAATACAGGTCATTTAAGGTAGGCGCATGGTAATTTCTGGAGAAATTTGTTTTCAGTATCAGATCATAATCCTCCAGTAGTCTGTAATCAATACCAATTGACGGAATCAGAGGAACGAGGTTCTGATCGGTCATCTCCTGTTTAATAAATGCTGAGATACTGATGCGATGACCAATTTTCTTATTCAGTCCGGCTGATAACGACAGGTTCTGCCTGTGCTTCAGCGCATCAAAATTATTTGTTTCCACCTGGTGGTAATCAAAATCAGCCCCGAAAATAAATGTAGTTCCGGGTGCAGGAGTATAGTTCGTTTCTAAACATTCGTTCAGCGTGATCACCTTGTTTTTGGAATTGATGGCAGAGGCCGAATCTTTGAAATTACGATAATTCATGTAATCATCCAGGAATGCCGATCTCAGGGTAACTTCGGTTTTCTCACCAAAAGCTTTATATTCAACCACACTCCTGAAATAATCTTCATCCTGCTTTTCAAGAATGGAAGGTGGTATTTGCTGGTCTTTCTGCTGGTACCATAACCTGGCAGTGATGAAATTATCATTTTTTATCCTGGCATAAAACTCCTGTATTACACCGTCATAAGAGAATTGTGCATTTTTATTTTCGTGAACCGGCGAAGACTCATCACCGGCTATTTCATGGTAGCTGAAGTCATTGGCAGAATTACCACGACTTAACCTAGTTTTCATCTGAAAATTCCTGTTCCCGGTTCCGATACTGAATGCGGAATTGTAAGTATTAAAACTTGCGATCCCTTCAGTAGCATTGATACTTAATTTATTATTCCAGTCGGGCAGATTTAAGATTGAAATGGAGCCGCCAAGAGCGCCGCTGTTATTGCATAGTGAACTACCTCCATGGTAAACAAGTACTTCATCGATGAACATGGCAGGTATTATCGAAAAATCGACCTGCCCGAGCATAGGAGAATTCACATTTACACCATTCCACAATACCTGGGTATGAGCCGGGCCGGCGCCGCGGAATGAAGCAGTGGCAATGCCACCATTTCCAAATGATTTAATATTCAATGAAGTATGCTCTGCCAATATACCGGATAACAGTAAAGTCTGGTTCATTTTCATGATAGTTGAATCTATCAGCTTATATTTTAAACCGGTGATATCTTTTATACCCTTTTCAGTCACGGTGATCTCATCCATTTCAATACTACCGGCGGATTGTTGGGCAGAACAAAAACCAATGAAGAGGGGAAAAATTATTAATGTATTGATAAAGAAAATAATACCTCGGGAAAATACTATTGAAATATTAATTTGACTGATAAAACTGATTAGGCGCTTAGGAGACATAACTTACCAACATATTGTTTGTTTTTAAATCGTAAATCGTCATTCGTAAATCGTAAATTCTTTTACCCGAAGGGCTTTTTTCTGATGTTAAAAAATTTAGTTGCTTAAGACATCAAACTTACCAACATGTTGTCGCTAATCTAATTCCCGTGAAACGGATTTAATTTTCAAATTTGCACATTTTCAAATTTTCAAATTAATTTAGTTCTTATTCAGGTTAATCCTGAAAAATATCCCCGGGGATACATTTCCGGAAAAAATGGGAGTAAAATCAATCAACAATGTTTATTCTTTTACGGGTTATGGTATTTCCCTGTTCAATTTCAAGAATATATACACCGATTCGGAATTTCCCGGCAGATATATTCAGTTCAATCGTTTTCGCAGGATGGAATTCTTTGTAAAATATTTTATTCCCGATCACATCAAGAACTTTTAATTTAATGATACCATGTTCATCATAATCAGTGAATGTAATGCTAAGATCCTGTCCCAGTTGAACAGGGTTAGGATTAATAGAATAATTCAATTCATCATGAAATACAGGAATATCCAGATTCAGGATTTTAATTTCACCGAAATATGTGAAAATATCCGCAGCACCTGCAGGATGAATTATAAAGAGTGTAAATAAAAAGGTCAGGTATGTAAAAAAACATCTTCTCATTTTAACTTATTAAATCAGACCTGCACCCGGATGCAATTACCGGACATAAACAATGACTAAAAAAAGCTGCAGGGAAATTGTTCAGAGCTTAAGCTTTAAATCCCGAAAACTTAAGAAACAGCTTTTAATGGCAGGTCTTCTGACTTTCTCTTTTCATTTTTGCCTTCCCATTCCATTAATTAAGAACAGTGGCTTTGGAAAAACTACATCAACGAGATCACAGCAGCGGGCACTGTTCAGGTATTTCACCTGATTCCCTTTTCATCCCGGAATATTCCCGGGAAACCATTTGAGGCAAAGATAAAATATTTCGTTTAAATTGTAATAATTTTCAGTTAATTTCGGCATATGACAAAATTGTAATTCGTAAGACATTAAGCAATAGCGAATTGTCAAATATCAATAATAGTCTTGATTGTCATAAATTGCTTATCCACTTCGGTCAAGTTGATCGCCTTAACTAATAATATTTGCAACTGAAGATATTTTTAACCTCCCAAACCCTCCTAAAACAGGAGGGTTTAAGGAACCGCAAATATAGCCTCCCCTGTTTTAGGGGAGTCCGCCACTGGCGGAGGTGGGGTCTTACTTGATTAAAGTGGATAAGCAGTTGTCATAATTATCCTGATACCTGATACCTGATAAAGATTCCTGTTCAGTTCCTGAATACTTCCGGATAAAAGAGATTAATTACGATAATGGAAAAAAGCAGGACAACAACAAAAGTGATAAAGAATGTGATCATTAACTTGCTTTCTCTCTTTTTTTGTTTCAATATTTTACGGCTAAGTATCCACTTGATATTATTCTGTATTCTCTGGAAAGAATTTTCATTTTTCCGGATAAATGTCACGGCCCATGAATGGAAGAGGTAACAATATCCACATCCTCCCTGGACGAAAGCATAATTACCTCTATTTCAGGATCTATGTCTTTAATTGATTTCAGGATTTCTATACCGTTTTTTGCTTCAATATTGGATGAATTCACATGATAATCCAGGATTACAATACTGATGGTACTTTTCTGGGCAGGATTGGATATCAAATAGGTAAGGAATTTCTCTCCTGAATAAAAAGGAAAAATCTCATAATCGGATGAAAGCATGAACTTCTGTTCAAGTATTTTTGAATCAAGTTCATTTGCATCCACCAGATATAAAATCACCTGATGTTTTTTCTTGGGAAGTTCAAGCATGGCAGATCATTAATTTTTGGCAATTTAAAAATTTTAAGGGATCATTTGATAATATCCCCGGATGATTTCAAATTCAATTTTCCCCTGGGATTTTTTTCTTTTGGATTCCTGCTGTCGACATCTTTGACCAATATCCATTTTCCATCTTCAAATTTAAATGCATCATAGGAAAAATCAGGCCCGTAAAACTGGTAAAGTCCTTCGTACTTCGGATTTGAAGGCGACAAATGATCAAACACTATCCTTTCTGTGTTTTCATCATATGTCAGAGTCATTTTGGTTTTTGCCGAATACTCAAAAATAATACGTCTTCTCCTTTTTTTATCATATTTAAATACCTGAGCGCCAAAAGAAGGCTTACCTGATACACTAAACCTGACGATTTCAATTATCTTCCTGCATGTTAAATCATTATTACCCTGCCAGCCCAATAAAGTATAAAATATCCTTCCGGGGCTCCTGTTTACTATGATCTTGTAATAAAGCGCTCCAAACCAGTTATTGGCGTCGAGGTTAGCATCATCCGGACTATCAATTGAACCTGAATGGTCATTGAGTCTGATCACAACGATCTCATTCTTTTTTTTACGGAAGTACTGAATGAAACCAAAGTAACGGTAAGTTCCATTTTTTAATACCGTATTCCAGGTATACAACCTGAACTGGTTATCCGGGGCAGTAAGTTTACCAATATGTTTAAGAGAATCAAAAGGATAGGTATAAGATGCATCATCGTTCAGTACGGTTTCAAAATATTCTTCAATTTGTTCATTCATTTTTATTTTGCAGCTATCGTCTATACATTGCAGTTCCAGTCTGAACAAGACTTTCAGAGAGTCTTCCGCATCCGCAAAATAAGACCGTTTGATTTCCTGGGACCAGGCAGGGTTGAAAAACAGGATAAACAAACCAACAAGAACGATCAGAGGATATTTTTTCTGAAATCTGAACATTAAACAATGAATTTCAGGTAGGAACGCAAATAACAATTATTTCTTGCAAAGAAAGAAATTGTGACTGAATATGGAAAATCTAATCAACTTTCCATCCGGTCATTCCACCTGGATCATTCGCGTAATTTTTCCGCCGGCTGCCATGAGTGTCACAAAGTACGTCCCTGCACTGTAATGAGTTGCATCCAATATTACAGAATGAAGTCCGGGAATTTGTTCTTCACTAACTAAGACAGCAATTCTTTCACCAGTAATATTCCTGATTTCAAGGTCAACTTCTGTTTTAAAGGGAATGTAGTACCGTATTTCGGTCTGTTTGCTGAATGGGTTGGGATTATTCTGGAATAAATAAATTCCTTTTGATCCTGATAATTCATCAGCTTCATTAGTTATCAAAGTATGTGCTGTTGCCTGGCAACCCTTTGCATCGGTAATGGTCACATAATAAATTCCATAAGTCAGGATGCTGACATTCCGGGTAGTTGCGCCCATTGACCAGTGAAAGGAATAAGGAGGCGTTCCGCCTGAAACGCTCAGGGATGCTGAACCATAACCCGACTGGCCGATATTTTCCGGTTCAATGGTGCATGATAATTCGACAGGTTCACTGATTGTGACAGTTACATGATATTCACAAAGATCGTTCGAAACCGAAACTGAATAATTACCGGCAGACAACCCGTTAATATCTTTATCAGTCGCCCCGTTGCTCCATAAATACTGAACTGTATCAGCAGGATTCAAAAGACTCAGGTGGATGCTGCCATCATTTGCACCGGCACAACTCACATTTTCAACAGTGTAATCGACAACAGGAGCAGGATTGACAATAGTCACAGAGTCAACTGTCAGTAGGTAGCCATTTAGTGTGTTTGTCAGATAATATTTACCATATGGCGGAACAGTGACCTGTGGCCCGTTACCGATCGGAATAGTATTCAGACTGTCTGCATACCAGGTTAGCACTGAACTGACAGGGATATATCTCGTGGTTTCGTTCGTAGCTGTCCAGACATTATTATTGCATAAAGGATTGGCAAGAACGGCATAATTCCCATATAAATTCTGTATGCCCAATACTCCCCGTCCAAGGTTCCATGCCAGGCAGACCGGTATATCAACAAGATTGTTCTCAATAATGTTTGTTGTTTCATACAGAACGATCTGAAATTTGCCATAATTTGATGTGCAACCGACCAAAAAACTATTATACGAAACTACGAGTTTGCGGATTGGTGCTGTACCAACAGTCTGGTAGAAAATGTAACCTGAATTTAACCAGTCTTTCCACGGTCCCATGATACAGTTTTTTGGAGTACCGGGACCTGTATTAGGAATAGTGGTGGTCTGCCAGGGATCATAATTTCCTGAGCCCGGCGCCCCGCTGAATCCTATCCATCCGTTGGAACCTATATAAAACTGCGAATAGACACTATCAAAAAAACTGAAATCAAAACCAATGGGATAAGGACCTCCGACTACATCATCCTCATTGATACCGGCATTTGTCCCTCCATAGGAAAACGAATTGTCTAAAGGAAGTTGCGCCTGGACAAAGTAAAATATACTGGAATTATTGCAGGCCGCGCTCAGGGTGACGGGTTGATGAATGCATGCTCCGGCGCTGTCGGGATTAATGATATCAATTCCTGCCAGGGTAATGGTAATCGATGCCGAAGTCGGAATATTACAATTGACGCTGCCGGTTACAGTCACGGTATATGTTCCGGGTACGGTAATAATTATGGATGGTATGTCTTCGCCATCCGACCACAGATATGAATTAAATGAACCGTTTACCGAAAGAGCAACAGCGCCGGGAACGCAAATTACTGAGGAAGGAGAGGCATCAATGACAGGTGTGTAAATTATATGAAAAATGACATGCTTTACATCTTCAGTGAGTATGCCGCAACCGTTTGTTGCAGTCACCGTAACATAAACTGCACCCGGTACTGCCGATGTTATTGAAATGACCTGAGAAGTATCACCAGTTGACCACAGATAATTGCTGAAACCAGAAGAAGCTGTACAAATTATTGTGTCACCAAGACATGTGCTGGAAGCGGTCAGTGTGATCAGCACAGTATCACTTCCATTGCTGTAAACGGGCCAGCAAGCCTGACCAATCAGTCCAAGCGCGTCGGTAATCGTCACACAATAATTGCCTGCTGTATCAAGGCCAGATAAATCCTCAGTTGTAATCCCGTTATTCCAGAGATAAAAATATGGAGGCGTTCCACCGGAAACAGTCAGATCAATTGCCCCCGTATTTGTCCCGGGACAAACAACATCAGTTACCACCGCAGAATAAACCAATCCCCGTGCAGTAATCGACTGTTCTTCATATGAATTATAATTCTGTAGTCGCTCAAGATTTGTCTGTGAAAACACAGTAATTTGCCATAATAAACATAACACTGAAAAATATAATGTTTTCATGGTGAATTTATTAGATTTATACCTATTTTCAAAAAGACGTAATAATCGACAAAAAGTACCCATAATTTTACATGAATTTCAAATATTTGTTCAACAATTTTTATAAAATATTTGAGCAGAAAGATTTCAGAAATCTGGCATCAGAAATATAAGCAATTGCAGAGGTATTTTAAGAATCAAAATGTCATTCATTGACCACCTGTTTATTATTAATTTATTTATCATCCTTTGAAGTCAGATTAGAACAGAGGGATCTTTTATGATAAAATATTTGGTTCATTTGAAAGATGCGTAGGTCATTCAATATGTTGATAAGCGTATATTGTCCCGGAGGGACATAATATCGGTAGAAATCAATAATCATCCCCATAAGTAAAAGTTCCGTCAGGAACATAATATTGAAAATGTCATAAGTACAATCAATTCAAATTCATGCTATTTCCCGTTAATAATTGAAAAATATTTCGTGCCTACGGCACTAATCATTTGGAATGGAAAATCTTTCTACCGATATACAGTCCCGCTGGGACTGACAAATACGCTTTTCCCGAATGATATTTTTATCTTTACCTATGCATGCACCGGAAGACTCAAATTTTTGTATTTTTACCTGATTTTTATGTAAAATTAATCGGATATACCGTATTTATTTTATCAGCATTTTAAATATTGACCAATAAAAGCATGATATTTAAATTAACATTATTTATTTTGATCACGAACCTTTTATTTTTTTCCTGCAAAACGAATCCACCTTTACAGACTGTAAATCACGTTGATATAAACAGGTATATGGGAAAATGGTACGAGATTGCTTCCTTTCCTCAAAGATTTCAGAAGGGATGCAGTTGCACCACTGCAGAATATGAGCTGATGCCAGGCAACTATGTAAAAGTAACAAACCGCTGTACCAGGAATGGCGGTGTTTCTGAAATTACCGGGAAGGCATTTGTCAAAAAGAATTCAGGCAATGCCTGGTTGAAAGTACAATTTTTCTGGCCGTTTAAAGGAGACTATTTGATCATTGATCTGGACAGTAATTACCAATATTCAGTAGTAGGCCATCCGGGCAGGAATTACCTGTGGATATTATCAAGGCAGCCGGTCATGAATGATTCACTTTACCAGGAAATTGAAAAACGCTGCCGGGAAAAGGGTTTTGATACAGAGAAATTGATCAGGACCAGCCAGATATGATCAGATATTTTCATTCAGGTTATTGATGACCATGAACCATAATTTATTACTAAAATAATAAAACAAAGTGTCTGAGATTTTGTCAATTAAAGTATTTTTGTAATTATTGCAGATTCATTTTAACATTTCAGGAACGATGAAGGAATTTTTAAGCATACCAGAGGAAATAACCCTGCTGACCATTGATGAGAAAGGAGGTGAAACTCCCGGGAGTAAATCGTTTGATGCAGTTCTTGCAGGATCTGTCCTTATGGAATTAGCCATACATAACCGTATTGACAGTGACCTGAAACATCTCATAAAAGTCAGTTCTAAGGCAACCGGAGATGTGGTGCTTGACGACATGCTTGGTTTTATTTTTAAAGAAAATATCGAAAAGGAACCTGCCTACTGGATATCTCAAATCGGGCTCAGGGCGGATGAAATGATCGAACAGATTATTGCAACCCTGATTATTAAGAAAATATTAAAAGTTGAAAACCAGAAAGTACTCTGGATGTTTTCAACCCGTAAATACCCATTAACAGGTGATAAAGAAATCAAGGAAGTCAAGTCAAGAGTAAGGGAACTGGTATTTGGCACCGACTTGCCTGATTTGCGCGATATTGTAATTATCAGCCTGGTATATTACGGTTCTATGTTATCTATGATCTTTTCTGATGATGAGATAAAAAAGCACAAAACCCGCATTGAACAGATTGCAAAAATGGATCTTATCGGGCAGTCCATTGCCAAGTCATTACAGGAATTTTCGCGTCCGTCGCAGATCAGTTCAAAAGCAAAAGCAGTATTTGGAAGGAAGACTCCCGAACAAAAACTGGATGAGTTTGTGATTCATACCAAAGAAAAATTCAGGATCAAAAAAGAAGAAGATTTGCCGGAATGGCTCAGAAAAGGAACTGCACAATATAATAAAACCCTTGATTTTGTAGCTGATAAGGGCACCGCGGAGATTTATTATGATTACAGGAAAAAACAATATTTCGTTAAAAAATTTTCTGCCTATACACATTCTTTTGGTTCTGGTGAATATTAATATTGGTTACTGGTCAATAATTTATATTTAACTTAAGTTATTAATATATGGAAATCAACACAGTTCATATTAACGGAATAACCATATTTGAGATTTCCGGTCATTTGAATGCCACCAATGCAAAAGATCTTGAATCAGTTCTCCTGCAGACAATTGATGGTGGCAACTTAAAAATTATCGCTGATCTTGGAAAACTTGAATATGTCAGTAGTGCAGGTCTCAGGGTGTTATTACTGGCAGCCAAGAAAATCGGCAAGTCGGGATATATTCGGGTTTGTTCTTTACAGCAACAGGTAAGTGAAGTTTTTCACATGTCGGGTTTTGATGCTATTTTTTCCATTTACCCGAACCGTGAAGAGGCATTGAAAGAAAATTAATATATTCGTCATGATATATGTTGAATTTATTGGAATGAAAGAATCAATCATCATCAGAAATCAGATCGAAGAACTCGAAAAGATTTCCAACCGGATTGATGTAATTGCGGAAGAATGGAATTTGAAGCCAAAAGATGCATTGAATATCAATTTAGTAATCGAAGAACTGGTGACAAATACCATATCTTACGGATATACTGACACTCATGTTCATGAAATTTCCGTTGATCTGGTACTGGATAAAAAACAGTTATCCATTCGTATCGAAGATGATGCCAATGAATTTAACCCATTGAATGTGCAGGCCAATGAAACAATAGGCCTGTCACTTAATGAACGGGTGATCGGCGGATTGGGAATTCACCTGGTAAAGAATCTTACCGATCAGGTCAATTATGAACGGATTCAAAACCGTAATGTGATCACATTAATTAAAAATGTAGATAATTAATTCAATCCTGTAGCTAAAATGGAATGTGAGATTTTAAAGCAAGCGGGATATACGGTCATGAGACTCCAGGGAAGGTTAAATACCTTGTCCTGTAAACGTTTTGAAGAATCTGTCAATAAGGTAATAAATGAACAAATTACGAATATTCTGTTTGATTTGCGCGACCTCATTTATATAAACAGTACGGGGTTGAAGATTTTGTTCTATACTCTGCGTAAGCAAAATGACGTTGGGAAAAAGCTGGTTATTTTCGGCATATCTGATAATGTGCTTGAAAAATTTGATATTGCAGGCTTCCTTCCGATTTTTACAATCCTGAATAATGAAGAAGAAGCTTTATCGGCACTGAATTAAACTTTCCTTTCCCTTATTTCAGGATTCGTCCGTCGTAATGCTCATCAATATAATCACATTGAAATTAATCATTGAATATTTTTCTGTAAGTCATTTAAGATGGATAATCTTTTTGGGGCTTAGTCTGTTTACGCTAACTACTTTTTCGCAGAAAACCACCCAGGTGCAAATATTAAGCACCGATTCCATGGTGTTTGATAAACGCGTTAATGATGATCTCAGAAAACTGATAGGACATGTGGTATTCAGGCATAACAATGATTTAATGTACTGCGACAGCGCTTTTTTTTTCAAATCACGCAACTCACTGGAAGCCTTCAGCAGGGTCCACCTCATACATAATGATTCCGTAAACCTGTATGGCGATTACCTGAAATACAACGGTGATATTCGTTTCGGACAGGTGAGAAAGAATGTCAGGATGATCGATAAATACATGACACTTACAACCCAGAATCTGGATTTTGACCTGGAAAATAACGTCAGCAATTACTTCAGCGGAGGAGAAATTGTGGATACTGCCAACATATTGGTAAGCCGGAACGGTTATTATTTTTCTGATACCAATGAGTTTTTTTTCAAGGATGATGTGGTGCTGATCAACCGCGACTATACCATTTACTGTGATACTCTCAAATATAACTCAAAGACCAAAGTCGCAACCTTTCTGGGCCCGACCACGATTGTGAGTGATTCAAACCTGATATACTGTGAAAACGGATGGTACGATACAAACCGTAACATTTCACAGTTCAACAAAAATGCCTACCTGAAAAATACAAAACAAACACTGAAAGGCGACAGCATTTATTATGACCGTAAACTGGGAATGGGCAAGGCTTTCGAAAATGTCATGCTTACAGATACTTCCGAAAAGATCATACTGAAAGGCGATGAAGCCTATTATCTAGAAAAAAACCAACTCTCCTTTATGACCGGACATGCTATGTTTATTACCTATTCTGACAGCGATTCACTTTTTCTGCATGCTGATACTATAAAGTCAATGCTCGATACTTCAGGAAAATACAAACATATATTTGCTTACAGAAAAGTCAAATTCTACCGTTTCGACCTGCAGGGCAAATGCGATTCATTATTTTATTCGTTAAAAGACTCTGTCATAAGATTATATGGCAGGCCGGTTTTATGGTCTGACCAGAACCAGCTTACGGCAGATTTTATTCAGCTTCATACCATTCATAATAAGGCCGACAGGATTGAGCTTAAGAATGCAGCATTTATTGCATCACGTGATGACAGTATCAGGTTCAACCAGATCTCAGGTAAAACCATGACAGGCTTTATTAAGCATAACAAGCTTTTCAGGATTAATGTGAATGGCAATGGGCAAACCCTGTATTATGCGAGGGATAATAACCAGCTAATCGGGCTGAATAAAGCGGAGAGCAGCGACCTGATCATTTACCTGAAAGAGAGTAAGGTGGATAAAATTAATTTTATCACCCAACCGGGAGCAATCATGAATCCTCCCCACCAGGTGAAAAAAGAAGATACATTGTTAAAAGGCTTTCAATGGTTTGAACCATTCAGACCAAAAAATAAACGGGATATTTTTACCTGGAGTAACTGATTTTGCTGTCTTTTCTCAGGGGAAGGATCACAATCAATCCGGCAATGAAAAAGATACCGAGCGCAAGAGCGCTTGTGCGCATGCTTCCGGTAAAATGGTTGATCAGCCCGAATGATAAGGTTCCAAAGACAGTTGCCAGTTTTTCCGTCACATCATAAAAACTGAAAAAGGAAGCAGTATCTGTTGTACCTTCCGGGATCAGCTTGGAATAAGTTGATCTTGACAACGACTGTATACCTCCCATTACTGTACCAACAACAAGAGCCAGAATGTAAAACTGAAAATCTGTCCTGGTATAATAAGCGCCAATGCAGATTCCTACCCAGACAATAATCATAATAATCAGCGAATATACATTACCGATATGCTTTGAAACCCAGGCGAAGAACTGTGCCCCGGCAATGGCCAGTAACTGCAGAAACAGAATCACCATGATCAGTTTATTGGTTTCCATCCCTAACTCTTCGCTGGCAAATAAGCCCGCAAGATAAATAACGGTAATGGTAGCCATGATATAAAAGAAAAATGAAAGCAGGAAACGTCGAGTCTGGGGAAGGCTTTTTACCTGGATAAACACTTTTTTCAATTCAAGAAAACCATGCCTGAATAAACCTGAAGTTTTCTTCTTTTCAAAATACACACTGTCAGGCAGGTAATGAAATGTGTACTGGGAAAACCCGAACCACCACAAACCGACTGTGATAAAAGTGAACCTGACAGCATCTGATTTTTCAGCAAATCCGAAGGAATCAAAATAAGTAATATTTACGAGATTCAGCACCAGCAGGATAACGCTTCCTATATACCCCAGTGAAAAGCCTCTTGCGCTAACTGCATCGTACCTGTCTTCGGTTGCAATATCAGGTAAATAGGAATTATAAAAGACCAGTGACCCTGCAAAACCAATACTGGCAAGGACTGATAAAATAATGCCATATTCGATATTCTTACCTGTAAAGAAATAAAGCAGTACACAGGACAACGAGCCTAAGTAAGCAAAGAACTTCATAAAGGTTTTCTTCCTGCTGCCGTAATCAGCAATCCCTGATAAAACAGGTGACACAAAGACTACCACCAGGAATGAGAAAGAAAGAGCCAGGCTGTAAATCACGGAATCCCTGACCTGCCATCCGAAAAAACGGACCAGTTCACTCCCGAATGCGGCTTTTACACTTGCACTGTAATATGCCGGGAAAATAGCAGTAGTGATTGACAGGCTGTACACCGAATTAGCCCAATCATAGAAACACCAGGCTTTAATGATCTTCGGGTTATTTTTTTCTATCATATTGAAATTATTACCTCCGCAAAATAAAAGTTTCTTTTCTTATTTTTGTTTTTTTAATTTATTAATAAAATTTACAGATGAATCCAGGCAGCTATCAACTAAAATTCGTGCTTACAATACTGATCACATGTATCCTGTCAGCCGCAATGGCCCAGGCATGGATGCATCCACCCTATCTCACAGGATCAAAAAGCAACCCTCCCAATTTTTATGATATTCAGAATGCATTCAACACATGGGCAAAAGGAAAAGTTCTGTCAAAGACCAAAGGAATCAAGCAATATAAAAGGTGGGAATGGTTCAACGGGCCAAGGGTATTTCCTTCCGGAAATTTACCTGATCCGGGCGTAAACTGGAAAGAATGGGACAATTACCGTGCTGCCCATCAGGAAAAAAGTGATAAATCAATGAAGGGAAACCCTGACTGGATGTCGGTTTCACCTGCTACAATTCCTGCCAGCAATGATCAATTAAATATTAATGGTATGGGGAGGATCAATTGCATTGCTTTTCATCCGACTGATGTCAATACCTTATGGATAGGAGCCTCGCAGGGAGGTGTCTGGAAATCATCTGACGGCGGCCTTTCATGGGTATGCCTCACGGATGAGATACCTGTTCTCAGGGTCAGCGATATAGCTATTGATCCGAATAACCCTGATATCATTTACATAGCCACCGGCGATATCAACTATGTATCACTGAATTCAGTATCCACAGGATCAATCACTTGTTACGGGATAGGAATATTAAAATCGACCGATGGGGGAATAAACTGGAATCCCACAGGGCTGAACTTTGACCTGACACAGCTTAACCAGACACTCATCAGGAAGATTATTATCAATAAAGCGCATTCAAATGAACTCATTGCCGGCGGTTGTTCAGGTATTTACAGGTCATTAGATGGCGGGGGCACCTGGACACAGGTTAACCAGGAGATGATTATCGATATGAAGGTAAATCCCCTGCGCGATAGTACCATTTATGCAGCATCTTATTTCAGTTCGCAGGAAAACACCAATGCCATGGTTTTGAAATCGACCAATTTCGGCAATACCTGGACTGAACTGAACAGCGGCATCCCGCACCAGAACAAGGTAGTAAGAACAGAATTAGCAGTCACACCGGCTGATACTTCGGTTGTGTATGCATTCAGCAGCGGGGTGAACAATGGTTTTTACGCTCTATACAGGACTTCTGACGGAGGGATGACCTGGAATACTGTGGCTGCCCGCGATACCGTTGCCAACCCGGGTGCATCCCACGCACCCAATGTGCTGGGATGGGCCGATGGTGGTTACTTTAACCTGACTTTCCTGCCTCCCGATGAAGGCGGTCAGGGAACCTACGATCTTACTATTGTTGCCGACCCTAACGATGCTAATAAAATATTTACCGGGGGAGTCAATATCTGGGGGTCAAACGATGGCGGTCATACATGGAATTTCGCCTCCATGTGGGAAGCTTATTTTGGACCGAGTGTGCATGCCGATCAGCATTATTCCATTTACCATCCAATTACCGGCCAACTCTACCAATCACACGACGGAGGCATTGATAAAACTGCCAATATTCAGCTTGGAAATATTGACACTGTGCTGAATTGTATAAATTTTGTCACTCAGCAAATTGATCCGAATTGCTATGACCTGCCCACAGATTGGACGAATATTTCAAACGGCCTGCACATCACGGAATTTTACAGGCTGGCTCTTTGCAAAACTGACCCGGATATTATTGTTGCCGGTTGCCAGGATAATGGCACTTATATGTATAAGAACGGCAGCTGGTTGAATATTCTCGGAGGTGACGGAATGGAAGCAATGATTGATTACACAAACGCGGATATCATTTATGCAACCAATTATAACGGCGCTCTCAGCAAATCGACCAATGGCGGATTAACATTTACAAGTGGTCTGGAAACTCCTATTACCAATGCAGGTGAAACAGGCGACTGGGTCACTCCCTTTGTGATGCATCCTTTTAACCCACAGGTTATCTATGCCGGATTCAATAATGTCTGGAAAAGTACTGACGGTGGATCATCCTGGACAAAATTAAGCCAGTTTAACACCACATTGAATATTATTGCACTGGCGGTCGCTGGTTCCAATCCTGATTATATTTATTTTGCCCGCCAGCATACGGCTTATGTATCCAAGGATGCCGGCCTGACCTGGCAGCTTATTTCCCAGGGTTTACCAGTCACTGATGCAACCATAACCTATATTGCAGTATCAAAAAATAACCCGGAAGTTATCTGGGTTACTTTTTCCGGATTTATCACCGGGGAAAAGGTATACCGGTCTGATGATGCAGGGTTAACTTGGCAGAATATCTCCGCTGACCTGCCCAATGTCCCGGCTAACTGCATAGTATCACAGGAGGCCACAATCAATGGAGTGAGCAATGCCATTTATGTCGGAACTGATCTTGGAGTATTTTATACCAACGATTCGGTATTTAATTCTGCCACACCCTGGACTTATTACTCTGACGGCCTGCCGAAAGTTATTGTCAACGAACTTGAAATTAATTATGTCTCACAGAAATTAGTGGCAGCCACCTATGGCCGCGGGTTATGGGAAGCCAGCCTATACTCGCCCAGCGACTTGTCAGGAATTGAACCAATAAATAAGCTGCAAACCGGCATCAGCATCAATCCTAATCCAAACAATGGCATTTTTACACTGAAAGTAAATGCAAAATCTTTCAGCCAGATCAAAATTGATGTGTTTACTTTATCAGGCGATAAACTGCAATCATATACCGAAAATACAAAGGGATCATTCAGTAAGGAAATTGACGTGCATGACTTACCGTCCGGCGTTTACCTGGTAAAAGTCAGTATTGACGGTAGTATTTTCACACAAAAAATTACAAAGCTCTGATAATGTAATTATAGTTTGTCTTTAAAGTCAATGATACTGATTAAAGAACAAGGATTAACGATTTTAGATTTCGGATTATCATTTACTTCTAAAATCATAATTCGTTAACTTAACGAAGCGATTTCACGAATACCTTAAAAAATAAAAATTGTTGTGAGTAATCGATATTAATAAATCAAAAGTGCTGACTTTATATACAAGTAATAATTACATAAATATCTGATTATCATGGCAAATTTAATTTGATTGAATTGCTGGCAATTGTGGAAAATCAGATACTTCAGAACATAAGCTACCAACCATTCAGTTGTAATTCCTATAATAGAAGATATTGAACATTTTTGTGAAGAAAATCGCAAATTGCAACAACTTTATTTTAAGGAAAATACATCAATTATGCAATGTCATTAATAGACAAAGCAATACTTTAGATAAGAGTAAAATCGATTGGTAGCAAACCAAAAAATTTAAGACCATGAGGATTTTTTTAACATTTGTAATACTTATATTATTTGAAGTCTTTGTTTATAGTCAATATTCCTCTTGTTATAGATTTAAACTTGAAATTAATCTTGACAATGATGAAATAATATCCGGATATTATTTTTATTATGGCATGTATCTGGATTTACCAGATACGTCTTCGTTTAAAGAAATTTTATCTCGAATCAAATATTTTAATGATAATACTAAACAGAATGAAAAGCTGATTATTTATAAGAATATCGGCATTCTGAATCACCCAAAATGTGATGGTTCTAATATTTATTATTGTTTAAAAGAGAATGTTGTAAATTTAAGTATTACACAAGTTAAAAATTATAAGGTAATAGAGAAAGTCGGTTGTCATTCAGATGAAAGTGACTATATTAAAAGATGGTATGGATATAAATATGTAGGTGGCTGCTCCCCAGAAGTTATTACCGAATTAAATATTAACGAAATCAATATGTTAGCTAATAAACCCAAGTTAGAATTTAGAACATCCTATGAATATGAAAAATATTTTGGTGAAGAATGTCAAGTCCATATACTATCTTATAGTAAAATTGACTCGATAAGCATAATGAATATAGTTGATGGTACTATAAAAAATGACAATTTATCAAATAATCAAGAAACTTATGTGACCGACTTACAGTACCAAAAACTAAAAAGCATTTTAAGAAAAAAGAAAATCATAATGTTTAGGACATATTATTATGATTAATTATTGGTATTACGGATCTCTTGTTAGATGCTTACATGGCTATACCGACGAATCCTTACGGACTTTGCTGAAATGCCCACCAAACAAAGGGTCGCAGAAATACATATTTTTATTATATTGAGATACTGGTTATTAATTCATCAGAATAATCATAAAAAAAGGCTGTTACCTGCGTAACAACCTTGTTCTTACTTACTAATTGGAAATTGCTGAAATTATTTTCCCCACTTTTTAACAGCCGCCTGAATACTGGCATCGGCTTTTGCCAAATCATCCGGTGTCATGACCGGAGATACATTTACTTCTGCATTAAACTTCAGGAAGAACGGTTCAGCCTTTGCGGGCATTTCCGAGGCGTCATGCAAATTTACTACTATGTAAGCACCCCTGTCACCACAAATAGTCGTAAAATAGACAGCTTCAGGTTTTATTTCACTGAGAATTTCCTGCATTACCTTCCCAAAACTTCCGTCTTTGAAGCTTTCGTTACTCTTTTCAGTCGGTAATGTGACTTTCATAATGTACTTCATAATTACTACTTTTGTTAAGTTAATAAAAAATGTTATTTTTAATTACTCTTGAAAATATAAGTCAAAAACAGATTTTCAGAAATCAGGTTCAAAATCATAATTCGTTTTCACATATTTTTAAGGAATTATATTAATTTTAGAATTACGATTTACGATTTACGAATACAATCATGTGATATTTAGTAGATTATACAATATTTATATAAAAAATTAATTTTAGGTTTTATATAATAATATCTGAGAAATTATTTGATACTTAACTTCATATAAAATTTATGAGATCGTATTCTGAATTAAATTACCTGATCATTCAATACTATCAACACTTTTATAGATAAAAATCAATGCTTCTTTCGCTTGCTTACCTCCCTCCCATCAGTTATTTCAGGGCAATTGCCTCAAACACTGAATTAATATTAGAACAACATGAAAATTACACACGTCAGACTTACCGTAACCGTTGTAAAATATACGGAGCAAACGGAATGATTGTGCTGAACATTCCCGTAAAAAAAAATGGTAAAGAAAAAATACAGATCAGGGATGTGAAGATCGATTACAGCACTAATTGGCAGCATATTCATGCCGGGTCAATAGAATCAGCTTATCGTCATTCGCCTTATTATGAATATTATGCTGATGATATTTCGCGTTTTTATGAAGGCAGACCGGAGTATTTATTTGATTTCAACATGAAACTGCTGATGAAATTACTCGAAATTCTTGAAATAACTTCTACTATCAAATATACAGACACTTACCAAAAATCTGAAAAAGGCAATTTGTCTGACCTGAGAGATTTAATTCATCCTAAAAAAGATTTCAGGGCATATGACCCGGCATTAACTGAAATGCAATATGTACAGGTCTTTTCGGATAAACATGGTTTTATACCCGACCTGAGTATCATTGATTTGTTATTCAATCTCGGGCCGGATTGCGGGGATATACTTTTATGAAACCCTTGCTTTTCCTGATACCTGATACTTTTTCTATAAGCATAACCTGGACGAACCAAACAAGAAATCACAAATCTCAATCCGCCGTGGCGGAACAAATAACAAATAAATATCAATCAACAAAATGACAAATTCTATATAGTTTGTTTCATATTTGAAATTTTGTCTGCCACGGCGGATTGTTTATTATTTGTGAT